>JAFLCP010000048.1 GCA_017303505.1 Planctomycetota bacterium
CGAATATCGCCTCTTGATTGATCCGTTTTTGGACCAAAACCCGAGTGCGAAATGCAAGGCGGCAGATATCAACGCGACCCATATTTTGGTTTCCCATGGGCACTTTGATCATGTTGCCGATGCAGCCGCGATCGCAAACCGTTGCGATGCCGAGATCATTAGCAATTATGAAATTGCGACTTGGTTCCAAGAAAAACACCAAGTCAAACGCGCGATTGGTATGAACTTGGGAGGAGCTGTAAAACTTCCCTTTGGTGTCGTCAAACAAACGATCGCTTGGCATAGTTCGGTTTTGCCGGACGGAACTTATGGTGGTAACCCCAGCGGCTTTCTGGTGAAGCTTTCCAGCGGTATGAATATCTACTACGCTGGCGACACAGCTTTATTTTCCGATATGGGAATGCTGGCCCGCGAGAAAGTCGACGTCGCCATCCTGCCTATCGGCGATTTGTTCACGATGGGACCGGACGATTCGGCTGAAGCCACCGCGCTGATTCAACCGCGATATGTGCTTCCCACGCATTTCAATACTTGGCCGCCGATCCAGCAAGATCCAGCGGCTTGGAGCGATTTGATTCGCAATCGCACGACAGCGGTTCCCTTAACACCGCAAGTTGGCGAAGCCATTACATTGTCTCGCTAAGCGATAGTGGATAACGTTAAGTTGTGGTATCGCGTTTTTGCGGCTTCACTTGAATCTCATCACCCACAACTCGCACTTCGAAACTATCAACGCGAATTTTGGGATTACCCAACCAACTTCCATCGCGTATGGAGAAACGCCAAGCGTGCCACGGACAGGCCACTGCCCCATCTTCCATATAGCCACCCGCTAACGAAGCCCCCATGTGCGGACAAAAATCATCGATAGCGAAATAGGTTCCACTATCATTGAAGACGGCGATCATTCGATTGCCCACGGTGAATGCTTGCCCTTGGCCTTCCGGAATCTCTCCCACTCGCGCGACGGTAACGAACTCGGAAACAGCATCGCTCGACAATGTAAGACTCCTCACCAAAAATCGTTGATTCAGTAGACTTTGTCGATTATGCCAGAAAATCGCATTTTGATGAAGATAGTGAGTTAGACACCTTAGCGACCACGAGTCGTTACTGATCACAGCGTCCCTAAAGCGAAACCCGGGTGGCGGCAATTTATGCCCTTTAATCGTTACCCAAATGGAGCTATCCCCCGCTGATTCGGGATACAAAAGATTGACCCAACCGCTACAGCTTAATACGCTTAATGATCCAGGGAGACTTTGCAAGGGAAGTGCAGCATCCATCTTGCATGGAATTCGAACGGCTTCGAATCAACCAACCTGGCGATTCTTTTCTCCATTCAGGCCTCGCATTCAATGACCGATCCATCGACGCCACAAAAATCTCTAACGGCGACAGATTTGCATCTGCCTGCTGATGTGGTTGCCGACAAGACGGTCATTTCATCCCAGCCCAACTCACCCCAAGAACGAGATGAACTTTTTCGTTCGGTTACGATCGCTGAAGTTGCTCGAGTTTTAGAAGGCCGTACACTCGACCACTTTGTACTGGAGCGATTGATTGGTGGCGGTGGAATGGGGGCGGTATTTCGCGGCCGCGATACTCGATTGGATCGAACCATCGCTATCAAGGTGGTTCCCAGTCAGCGGCGTGACGCAGACGCCCTGCGACGCTTTCGCTCCGAGGCACAAGCAGCGGCTCGCTTAGACCATCCCAACATCGCTCGCGTCTATTATGTGGGCGAAGCCGAAGCGTGGAACTACATTGTCTTCGAGTATATCGACGGCATCAATATCCGCGACCTCATCGATCGTGAAGGACCACTCTCTGTCGATGATGCAGTGTACTACACACGACAAGTCGCTGAAGCGTTGCAACATGCCCATGAACGCGATGTGGTTCATCGCGACATCAAACCATCGAACCTACTGGTCACCGCCAATGGTCACGTTAAATTGGTGGACATGGGCTTGGCCCGCTCGACAAGCCAAGATCGGTCCTCAGCAGACCTGACTGCCAGTGGCGTGACGTTAGGCACGTTCGACTACATATCACCCGAACAAGCTCGAGACCCTCGCGATGCTGATGTTCGCAGCGACTTGTACTCACTGGGGTGCACGTTGTATTTCATGCTGACAGGCGAACCACCGTTTCCAGATGGTACCGCATTACAAAAGTTGCTGAGCCATGGCAGTCAACCGCCACCAGACCCCAGACGTTTCCGTCCAGAATTGGGCGATGAACTGATCGCCATCATCATGAAATTGATGGCTAAGAAGCCCGCGGATCGTTATCAAAAACCAACCGAACTTGTCGGTGACCTGATATTGCTGGCGAACCTCGAGCATCTTCCCAAAAGCCGTATGCCCGGCTCCATGACCATCACTCCCACGATTGCTCAACGATCGCTGATCGAGACCCATTTACCATGGCTCCTATCAGCAGCAGTGTTGGTAGTAAGCACATTGTGGATCCAAAATATGGAGAGTTGGTCTGCCAGTTATACACTGCCCCAGCCGCGCATCCCTGCTTTGGAAGAAGTCTCTTTACCGCCAGATACCATTGGCACCGGGAACGAGTCCACAACGCTCAACGACGACAGTTCTAATTCGGGAATCAATCCTACAAACTCGCCGCGCGGTAGCGAATCTTCACCAGACTCTGAGTTAGCATCCACAGCGACCTCTTCATCCACCCCGCGTCGCGATGTTATGCCTAGCGATCCGGGGCTTGGTTCGTCCAATCCGAATGGTCCCAACAGCTCTACAAACACCACAGCCAACGTACCGACCACTCCCGTCACAGCACCACCGAAACCGGGTGATAATTCAACGCCAATCAAGATGGTGGACGAACGCTACGGTCCTGGTCCAAGCAATAGCAAATCGACGGTGACCAACAAAACACTTTCGCCAACAACTCCACCTCCTATCGGGGCGACGGTTCCGTTGGACAGCAGTTCAAAATTGAAGAGCGTTGATGCGTTGGTTGTAGCCGATGATCCTTTAACTCCTTTGCAACCGAATCAGATTCGAGTGAACTCGCTCCAAGAAGCGCTGCAACAAGCCAAAGACTTTCCGGACATCAAGCGGATTCAATTGGCAACGTCTTCCGTAAAATTGGCGGGGATCTCTATTCCTCGCAGCGGCCTTAGTATTGAAGCAGCAGAAGGCTTTACTCCTATACTCAGCTACACCGTGGAATCACCCTCGGTGACGGCCAGCAATGCGGAAGTAGAGTCAGCTGCAGCTATTTTGATTGGCCATCATCAAGTCGTCTTCCGTGGGATTGAATTTCGCCTCACCTCGGTCGACAGTATGCGTCGTGGCGTGCTGTTTCGAGTCTCCTCGCGGGCCAACCTAACTCTCGAACAATGTGTCGTCACACTCAATGATCCGCTGCAACGAAATCTGTTGTCCGGTGTTGAAGTTCTAGCAGAAGTCAATGCGGCCGCAGCGTTCAACAATGGTGCGGCTGTGAGCTCCACTGCCGATGGAACGACCATCGATCCTGTGACAGGCTTGGTCACACCTGGCAGTACTCGCGAAGCAGATCCTTTGCAGCTTCGTGCCGAGGATGTGATTATTCGCGGAGAGGGAGATTGGCTGTCGATGCCTGACAGCCAACGCGCCGAGTTCCGCTTCGATAACGGTTTGATCGCCATCAGCGGTAGACTATTAAATCTAGGTGGTAGTAGTCGGCGTGAAGCTCGCCCTATGACACTTCGTCTCTTCATGGATCGAGTGACATGTGTTGCACGCAATGGCTTAGCCTCCATCGATGTGCCATCAAGCCAACAGCAACCGATATGTTTGGTACGTCAAGCCAATGCCTGTTCGTTTGCCGTCGGACCATCCATTCCATTAGTTCGATATTCACAAAAAGAAGCGTCAACTTGGCCAGCTGCAGAACTCCTTCAGTTGCGTGGCGAAGACAATGCCTACGATGCAACGGTAGAGTGGGTTTGCGAAATGGTTGTGGCTGGAAAAACGGCACAACGCTACTCACTCGGCAACGCGACCAGCGATTGGTTCCAAGACCGAGCTTTGGAGACAAGTGTCCGGTGGGTAAATCCATTGGTTTCAACGGTTCCACTCAGCAAACAAACCCCAGATAATTTCCTGCAGCGTGGTACGATGTTCATTCCCGGTTTCCAAATTTCACGCCTTCCACGGCTGACCGCGACTGGCCCATCCTCGACCGCTGGCACAACATCTTCGCCCCAGTAATGAGCAAATCGCCCACAACACACCCATAAGAAGTACCTCGCCGTAAGTAAGTCGCGTTTTTTGATCCCTAATTTGCAGGGAAATCGATTGGGTGTGCAATATTCTGATTTTGCGAATTTCACTGCTGCGAATCGTACAGCTATTGATTTCGTATAGAGACAAGCGATTATTGGAAGAGTCTGCTCGGACACATCGGTCCGGTTCGACACCCTCAGAGCCTGCTTTTAAGGTGCGTTGAGCACGGCTCGAAGTTGTACCTACACTGGAGTTTGAATGATGAAGCGGTTGGTTGCGGTCGCGCTGGTAGCAGTTGTGTTTGTTGGCGGTGCTACGCCAGCTTTTGCGATCAAGGGATTTAATGATCAGTTCAAACTTACCTACACCGAAGGTGATGGTAAGGCTGAGTTCAAGAAATTGGTTGAAGAAGCCAAGTGCAATGTTTGCCACGTTCAAGGCGAAAACAAGAAGGTCAAGAACGAGTTCGGCGAAGCGTTCAAAGGCTTACTGAAGAAAGATGACTTCCCAGCCAAGCGTTTCAAGGACGAGCCTGAAAAGTGCAAGGAAGAAATCGAAGCTGCCTTCAAGAAGGTAGAAGAAATGAAGGCCAAAGATGGCAAGACTTTCGGTGAAAAGATCAAGGCTGGTGTACTACCAGGCGGCGATAAAGACGGCAAGTAGTCGTTGAAATCGAGTGAAAAGAGACCACAAAAGCTGCTCGACAGGCGTGATGGCTAGGCGAGCAGCTTTTTTTCGTTTTATGATAGTGTGAGTATAGGTTTCGGCCCTTCTCCAACCTTGTAACTCACCCAGTTTACGATTCCCCTACAATACTCAGCGTTACTCATCTGGAGCTTTGCGATGAAATTGACTTGGTTGTTATCCTGCGTCTCGGTTGTCTTGATGTCGATATCGACTTCGGTTTGTGCGGAAGATGGTGGCTGGACCAATCTGTTCGACGGCAAAACCATGACGGGCTGGAAGGTCAACGAAAGTCCAGACAGTTGGAAGGTTGAAGATGGCGCATTGGTTTGCCATGGCCCGCGAAGCCACCTTTTTTATGTAGGTAATGACAAACCGTTTAAGAATTTTCATTTCAGCGCCGAAGTGAAAACAACGCCAGGTAGCAACTCGGGCATTTACTTCCATACTCGATATCAAGAATCGGGTTGGCCAAAGTATGGTTATGAATGCCAAGTTAATATCACACAGAGCGATCCCAAGAAATCGGGCGGTATCTACGCAACCTTAGACGTTGCCAAACCACCAGCCAAAGATAACGAATGGTATACCCAAGAAATCATTGTCGAAGGTCGACATGTCATCACCAAAATCAATGGTGAAGTCACTGCGGATTACCTGGAACCAGAAGGAAAACCGGCATTTTCGACAGACTTTGAACGACGATTGGGTGAAGGAACCTTTGCTCTTCAAGCTCATGATCCAGACAGCAAAGTTTACTTCCGCAACCTAAAGGTAAAGCGACTTCCGTAACTTCAGATTCACCTCTTTAAGCGTGATGGCTCTTAACGGTTCCTAACCAGACTGTCCAACGGATGATCCAATCCACTTGTCATTCTAGTTGTACTCATGCCAGGCAAGTTGCGACCACCTGTTTGTGGTCGCAACCACTCTGTTCGCGCTCGCAGGAACCATCGAGCCAAGCTCGATCAACTTTGAAACATCACAATTTGGTGCTCTGGCTGTCTAGCCTTTTATGCACGTTCCTGCTTTCATCATCAGTCTGGTGTGCACAAGCTGAGACGTCGTCAGCCGACTCATCTCAAGACACTTCGAAAAAAACTCAA
The DNA here is from genome assembly GCA_017303505.1 of Planctomycetota bacterium. Taxonomy (GTDB): domain Bacteria; phylum Planctomycetota; class Planctomycetia; order Pirellulales; family Pirellulaceae; genus JAFLCP01. The sequence continues at coordinate 6,038 of JAFLCP010000048.1, forward strand.
ATCGAGGATTTGGGGTTATCGTTCGAAACGACGATTGGTTTGGGAGGAAAATGGAAGGTGGGTAGCCCCACGCTGGTCCGAATTGACTGCCTTCCAACCAAAGAACAGACAGGCTACATGTTCATAGAAGTTGTGGATGGGGATGGGGTTCCTGTTCGTTATTTCTATCCACAACACATTCACTTCCAAGCCAACGAAACGACAAACCTTGAGTGGGTCTTCCGAGCTGGACGTGGGGATGCTGAAGCCCACCTGTACTGGGTCGATTCGCCTCAAGAAATCAAAATAAGCCAAGAGCGACCAGCTGGACGAAAGTTGCTTTCTTTCTTCCCAGCTGAACTGTCACAACCCCTTCCATCAAATCAGCCATGGATCGTCGAGATTGGTGACTTGAGACTTGGATTAGAAAAAGGTTTCGCCTCTCGCTCGTTTTTGCCGCGTTATTCGACGAGCACGATTTCCGATGTGGCGGATCTCCCCAACGATCTTGCCGCGTATCAAGGGACGGACCTCATCGCACTGTGCACGTCGGATCTTTCCTTGGTTCAGGCAATCTCCGAAAACAAACAACGCGCGATCACTGAGCATGTTCGTGGAGGTGGTCGCTTCTTTATCGCCCTTGGTAAGAACTCACTTGAAGTTGGAAAGCTGCCTTGGATTGCCGATCTGCTGCCGGGGCCAATTCGAACTGTTGTACCGAATGTAAATGCTTCCACCATTGAATCAATGATTGGAACCAGCAAGCAGCGGCTCGATGCACTGCCGATGCCCATTCTGCAATTAACGCGTGGAGTGAGTGATTTTTCGATCACCTTGCCCGATCGCCAACGCGTTCAAGTCATCTCTCGATCGGGAATGGGCCTTGGACAAGTGGTTACTTTTTCTGCTGACCTAAATCTTCCGCCGATTTCTGAATGGGAGGATCGGCCCGCATTGATTCAGCGTCTTCTTCAGAATCAATGGGTCGTTCAAGATCAAGAGCAGGGCGTCAATACTGCAGCCAGCAACTCGTATTTGGGTTACGACGACCTTTTTGGACAACTTCGCGCGAGCTTAGATGTTTTTCCCGAAGTCCAAAACATCTCGTTCAGTTATCTATCGGTATTGCTCATTTTGTTGTTGTTCATTCTGGGGCCCATCGAGTTTTATATCTGGATTCGCGGCATCAATCGATCAGGGTGGACTTGGCTTTCATTGGTAGTAGTCGTCGCTGTATCTAGCGGGTTGATCATTCGTCAATATGATCAATGGAAGCCGAAGCAACCACTGGTACGTGGCGTCGAAGTTATCGATATCGATGGCCCAACTGGTTACCAACGCGGACGCGTGTGGTTCCACACCTACAATGCTTCACCTGCTCAATTAAATGTTGTTGCCGACGTCAAAACCGTGGGACAAGGTGAAGTTCGTTCCAGTTTCGCAGATTGGCAGCCACTGCCAGGCCGAGGAATCGGTAGCCTTGAATCGGGCATCCGCAGCCTTGAACCACTTCCGCCTTACATTGCTCGACTTAGCCCTTCTCTTATCAGCCCAGAAATGACTTCTGGCACTTCAAGTTTGTTTGATATTCCTTTTCCAGCCAGCGGAACCAAAAGTCTACGTGTCGATTGGACCGGGCAAAGTCAACCGCTTGATTTTGGTCGACTTCGTGAGATAGCTGGATCGGGAATGCTCCAAGGCGAGTTCAAGAACAATTTGGATATCGAATTGCTCGATGGAATCATTCTTTACCATAATCTGGTTTATGTACTCCCTGCGAAAATGAAGCCAGGTGAAAGCGAAAAATTCACCGTTCTCTCGACACCCAAAGATTTGGAACGTCGCTTAACTCGACGCGTTTCGCGAGATGGAAAGGACATCACCGCACCGTGGAATCCGGCAGATCGCAATGTCATCCCATTACTCATGGAAATGATTTTCTTCTACGAAGCCGCCGGCGGCGAAAAATATACCCAGCTACAACATCGCTTTGAGCCTTCGCTCGACATGAGCGATCTATTGAGTTTAGATCGAGCTATTCTGCTGGCGCGAGTTCGTCAGAGTGAAGCAGTCATAAAAGTTACGGCACCTAATGGTGAAACAAGCTATCAACCCGAGTCGAGTACTTACATTCGCTGCCTCATACCAATCAGTCGCGCGAATCAGTAGCTACCTGCCAGCCTGAACCGTTTGCTACATTCCCCTAGTTTATTGAAGTTGCGAAGCGATCCTAAGAGAGCGAGTGAAAACGTGATCCGAACAGTCAATCTGACCAAGAAGTACGGTGACATGTACGCGATTCGCGGTATCGATCTAGATCTCAAGAAGGGGGACTTGTTCGGCTTTATTGGGCCAAACGGTGCAGGCAAGACAACGACGATGCGAATCGTCGCCACGCTACTTACGCCAACTTATGGCGAAGCTTATGTATGCGACCATTCGATTTACACGAATCCGAAAGAGATCCGACGGCTTGTCGGTTTCATGCCTGACTTTTTTGGTGTGTACGACGACATGACCGTTATCGAATATTTGGAGTTCTTTGCAGCTGCATACAAAATCAATGGTCCAGCTCGGCGAAAACGCTGCGATGAAATGCTCGAAATTGTGGACCTTGATTTCAAACGTGATGCCTACGCCAACACACTGAGCCGCGGTCAAACGCAACGTTTGGGATTAGCCCGAGTGATGCTGCACGATCCGCAAGTCTTGCTGCTGGACGAACCGCTGTCCGGTCTCGACCCACGTGCTCGTATTGAAATGCGAGCCATGTTGCGCAAGCTCGGAGCCCTTGGCAAAACTATTGTTGTTTCAAGTCACATCCTTCCCGAACTCGCCGATGTCTGTAACAAAGTGGGCATCATTGATCGTGGACAGATGCAGGAATGTGCCACAGTCGATGAGATTCTCCGCAAAGTCCGCCCCCGCATCATCTTGCTCATCGAACCGGTCAATACTCAGTTAGTGCAAACCGTAGCTCGACACTTGGAACAACATTCGTTGATCGATCAGGTCGAAACTCTACCCACAAAGATTCGCGTTACACTCAAAGAGAATGTCACCGACTACAGCGGGATTGCCGTTTCGCTACTGGAAGCTAAGTTACTATTCAAACATTTTGGCGAAGAAGAGATCAACCTTGAGTCGGCCTTTATGGCGTTGACCCGAGGTGTGGGAGCTAAGATCTAAACTCACTTGGAATCTAGGGAATAAAATGAACGCTGGTGCAAATTGGATTGCCGATCGATGCTCATCATTCGATAGCAGTGGTATCCGTAAAGTATTCGAACTCGCTGCAAAAATGAAGAATCCGATCAATCTTTCGATTGGACAACCGGACTTTGATGTCCCCGAGCCCGTCAAGAAGGCTTGTATTGATGCGATCCAACAAGGAAAGAATGCCTACTCTTTAACCCAAGGTATAGCGCCACTCCGCGAGAAGCTGCAACAGCGAGTTGACAAACGCTTTGGACATTCGGACCGCTCGATCTTTGTCACTTCGGGGACCAGCGGCGGATTAGTGTTGACGATGCTCTCCCTAGTGAATCCTGGCGATGAAGTGATCTTATTTGATCCTTATTTCGTGATGTATCCACCGCTGGTCAAACTGGTTGGTGGTGTGCCCGTCATTATCGATACCTATCCTGATTTCCGTATCGATCTTAAAAAAGTTGAAGCTGCGATTACACCGCGGACCAAACTGATCGTGCTCAACAGTCCCGGGAATCCAACCGGCGTGGTCGCATCGGAAGCGGAAGTTAAAGCCCTGGCACAACTCGCGGCGGAAAAACAAATCGCATTGGTTTCCGACGAAATCTATAGCGAGTTTTGCTACACCCCAAGCTTGCCAACACCAGCGGATTACAACCCTAATACGATTGTGATCGATGGATTCTCCAAGAGCCATGCAATGACGGGTTGGCGTCTCGGTTTTGTTCATGGTCCATCTGCCGTGATTCAAACCATGATCAAGTTGCAACAATATTCATTCGTCTGCGCACCGCAACCTGTTCAGTGGGCCGGCTTGGCCGCGATGGATGTTGACATGACCGGTTATAGAGAAAGCTATCGGGCTAAACGCGATCGCTTGATCAACGGCATCAAAGATCTCTACGAAATCGCAATTCCGGAAGGCGCTTTCTATGTCTTCCCTAAAGCTCCGTGGGGAACCGGAAGTGAGTTTGTCCAACGCGCCATCGAGAATGAACTCTTAATCATTCCTGGCAACATCTTTAGCCAACACGATTCGCATTTCCGCATTTCTTACGCCGCTGCCGACGAGACGATCGATCGCGGTATCGAAGTGCTGCGACGTATCGCGAAGAAGTAAACACACGCGGTTTCTTTGTGCTACTAACATCTCGCTGCCAGCTCGGACTTTACTGAGCTGTGCTGCGAGATCCGCGTGGCGAAGCACCGATCAAGATCCCCTCCGGCAACGGGCGGGCAGCAGTCAAAAACCCCTCTTCGAACAATGCTTCTTTAAGCATTCGGAACTCTTCAAAGCTATCGGGATATACCCAAACCGTGATAACCGTTTCACGAGGTTGACGGCCTGCAAGTTCCACACGCAAACGACTGCCAGATGCCAGCGCCTCTTGGATCGATTCGCCAATGTTGGGCTCAACGACTTCGAGTTCAAATCTTTCTAGCTCGACAATCGACCCCATACCTACACGGCCACCGGCCTGAACCATCCCCTTAGAATTCACGAGCCTGAACTTCATCAGATAACCTTCCATCGGGCCCAATGAGTCCTCAATGACATTGCGGTTCATCCCGCGACGCGCCGCCAGTGGTGCTGTTTCTTTCAACATTTCAACCAATCGATCCCAGGGAATTACCGATACTTTTCCCTTGGCCATTCGCAAGTGCATTTCTTGTCCGAATACCGTTTTGGCCATCGGTGTCGGCAAATGTTGCAAGGCAATTGGGGCTTCCTCTTCTTCTGCCCCGTGCGATTTCGCATTCTTTAAATCCTCAAGCTGCTTGGATAGCTTGGCGATTTCTGTTTCTTTTTCGACGCGTTCTTTAACATCTTCACTCGACTCATCAAGCTTCTTCTTTAGCTCTTCTTCCAACTCTCCAATTTTTCGCAACAATGCCAAACGTTCTTCTTTGCGATACTGCAGTTCGAGTTCATGACGGGCTAAACGCTGCTCCTGTTCCGCAACACTTTTGCGAATCGCGATCATCTCGGTTGCAGGTTTTTCAACTTGTGCGGCTGCTTCTCGACGCTGCTTTTCACCATATTCTTTGGCCGCATGTTGTGTTTTCGTACCCATGACGACAACCAGAATGATCAACACACCGACGAGGTTAGCAATGGTGTCCAAGAAGGAGTCATCGCCAACCGCTAATCCATCATTGCGGTTTCTTGCCATTTTGCGACTCCTCCAAAATCACATCGATACCACTACCTTGTAGCACGCGTTGAAGTTGCTCATATCGTTGCTGTGCGTTAGCGTCCACGGTCACGACAATCTTGGGCTTCCAATATCCACCCGCCAGTGCCATTCCCCAACTATCAACCCGTCCTTGCAGGGCCTTCGACAAATCGGTGCGAGCTTGCACTAGACCTTTGCGAAGAAAGATCGTCTTTGTCCCTTGTTGACCTGGCTCGGGCTGTATCACCCACCGGTCTTCTTGGCAACGGAGTCGAATAGTACGTTCCACTGCGGTGCCTCGAATGTTCTGCCGCGTCCAATCATTGCCACGCGATACCACGACACCAGTGCCGGAAGGACCTGACTCAGAGTTATTCTGCGGCTTTGCATTCTTGTCATCTTCTTTGCTCGGTGGCTTGGAAGCTTTCGAAGCATTCTTGGAAGTCATCGTAAAGCCAGCCCCACCTTCACCTCCAGCCGGTCCCATCGCTGAGTCGCCGCCTCCACCACGTGTATCGCGATATGCGCTATCTTCAGGTGGTGCTTGACCACTCATTTTTCCATCTTGGGCAACTTGTCCCGAAGTGCTATCCCCTGAGTCACTGCCGGTACTGCCGGTGGCATAGCCGAATTCGCCCGCTTTCGTTTGCCCATTATTGGCAACGCCATTTTTGTTGGATGGATCGTTGGCTCTGCCAGCGTTTGGATTAGATGCGTCCCCCGCGAGTCCATCTGGGTTCGCACCACCTGGTCCCATTTCACTACCATCTGCGGGCATTCCATTGGTGCCCGTTGGGTTTGCCCCACTGCCCGTTATGTTTTGACCATTTGTTCCGGCGAGTCCCATCGCTCCAGAGCGAGTTCCACCTTGAGCTAATGAAGATGGCCCGACACCTGCAGAACCAGATCCAGAACCCATCGAATAACCTTGCGGTCCGACCACTCCACCACTCGAAAATCCACTACCACCGCCTGGGGTTAGACCGCTGGGCATTCCCGTATTGGGCAAACCGCCAAGATTTAGTGCGTTGCCCGAATTGGGGCGTACGCCTTGATTCATCGCCAAGCCACTTGTTGCACCTGCCGCCCCCATGCCTCCTGTCCCACTGCCTGATCCAGGCGATGGCAATTGAGCACCATCGGGGAGTTTCTGAATCATTTCGGCATCTTCTGCAAAAACTAAATCGCCTTCTTCACCCGTTCCATCTCCAAGATCATCACCATTGCCTTCAATGGGCCCCCAGGAATCTCCGTCGCCTCCCATCTCTTCATCCATCATGCCTCGCATGCGATTGGGCATGGCCGCGATAAGGGCAATCTGTCGCTCTCGCGCCTGCACAACCACTTTTTCGAGCTCAGTATTCATCGGCCGCTCGAAGCTGGGATATTTCAAATCCAAATCATCGCCTACTAACTCATATCCAAACTGATCGTCCCAACTCGCCATAGCGCCTCGCGCCATCGCGTAAGTACGAATACCGTCTGGCCGAACGATAAGCAAAGGGTAAGGGGTACTACCACCTGTCGCTTCAATGGATTCCAAGTGACTTCGTATTGCCCGCAGCACTGCATCCAATGGATTACCAGGTCCATAGGGAGGCTTTAGATCACGGAGCGTAAGTTTGAACCCATCCGGTTGAATGACGATTCCATCAGCCACACATTCAAGATAAATAGGACGCCGTGATGTTCCGTTGGGACCTTGATAGGGAATGATCGAATAAGCAGGTTTCTTATTCTTCGCTTCATCTTCCTTTTCTTTGAGCTCTTCCTCAGCTTTGGCAATCGAGTCTAGCAACTCTTTCTTTTTGGTTTCCCAATCTGCTTGCTCAATGTTCTGTTTGTCTTTTTCTTCAGCCAGTTTCTCATACTTGGCCACTAAATCTTCAATCTGATTTTGCAAACGATTGATGTGGTCCTCGACATGCGCAAGCTCACCTTGCTTTTTGTCGAGCTCCTTTTGTTGGTTTTCGCGGACCTTCTGCATTTCGTTGCTTAAGGCCACCATCTCTTCAGAGACTTGCTCTGCCTCGACCGATGCGGCAATCTCTTTGGCGGTAGCTTGCGCATTGGACACGACCAGCATCAGAATCAGTACCAAGGCACCCATGGTACAGAGCAATACCGCTAGAAACGGAAACAGAGATGGGGCGACCTCGTCGCGACGAGCGCGTCCGCTCATGCTGCTTTACCTTTTCTCTCAGGCATTGTTCGCCGAGAATCCAACAACCCACTGCGCTCCATCTGTGTAGCCAGCACCGCAACAGCTTCGGTCATACAGATCGCCGCTTCATGGAAGCGATCTACGTGGCTCAATTGTTGAATGTTGGAATTGAGATCTTCTTCCAAACGATGCAATGCGTCTCCAGAATGCACCAACTTCTGCAACAACTCAGCTTGTTTGGCCATTTCTTTTTGTTGACCATGAATGGCACGTGTCTGGTCAGACAGAGCGATCTGCCATTGCTGCCATCGACTCTCAAGTTGCTCGGCACCTTCGCGTTGCACTTCAGCCATTCGCAGCGCATGCGTTTCCATCGCATCGCGAATCGATTCGCCCAACGCTTGTTGGATCTGGTCGCCCGCAGCGCCTGTCAAACTGGCCCATTGATGATGCGCAGCTTGAATCGTCTGCTTCCACAATTCGGCTTGTTGCTCAACAATTTTGTGTACTGCTAACATCAGTTCGCTGGAAAGTTGACGCCAGTGAACTTCCATCGCCTCTGTTTCGGCCTGTTCGGGCGTTACCAAAAATCCCATCAAACACTCGGATGAGACATGATCGATTCGCCCCAAAATGGACATTTCCATTTTCTGCACAGCAAACTGAACATACATCGCGATAACCGTGAGCACCAAAGCTAACGCCGTAGTGTCGAACGCGACATACAAACCTGCCGTTAATTGATTCATCACTTTGTCGGACTGTTCGGCCAGCGCTTTGGTATCCATCGCGCCCAAAGTCGCCGAAATACCGAGAACGGTTCCCAAGAACCCCAACATCGGCATCGCCCAAATCGCGATTCGCACTAAGCCATAACTTTCATATTGTCGATCGCTATCGAGTTGCGCGATATCCTTGAGATCATTGTCTAAATTGGCACCGCTGGTTCGCATCGATTGCTTTCGAACCACCATTTCAATTCGTTGCCCAAACCAACTCTGCCGAATCGAATCGGGTTGCGAGGCCCATAGTTTTAGAAGCCACTTCGAACGATTAGCCACATCCACCTGATCGGGAGCGCCAACCAACGTTCGCAAAGACTCTATCGATAAGTTGATCCATCGATGTTGACGGGCTGCCAGAATTGCTTTGAGAACGAGGGCCCATGCGGAAATGAGAAACAGAGCCACCGTCCCGAAACAGACCCAGTGCCCCATCAGATAACGACGAGTCCACGGGTTATCCAGTGGACCTCCCATGATCGCGCTGTATAGCAAGATGGTGCATGCGCCACCGAAAATGATGGGTGGCATCAATGGAAGCGTAAAACTGGAGGCTTCCGTTACCTTTGTTTTCTTCGTCACCACAAGATTCCTTCCGTGGAAAACGTAGCTCACTTTAGCTCATCGAACATAAGAGCAAACTTCACTACGCTTGATTGCCAGCGCGCGGTTCAGTGCCTCTTGCGTCACGATCGAGATGCACTTCATGTGCTATCACAATCGCAGAACCAACGCGTGGCGGGATTGTTCCTTCGATTGGTCTTCACGTCCAGGGGAATTTTGAAAAAGAAAATCACACAGTGCTAGCAAAGCTCTTCATCAAATCAGGATGACGCTCATTACCAGTATGTAGTGGGTTGGTTCATGGGTTGGCGATTTGAATCACTCTTGCTTCCAAGACGCAACTTTTCCTAAACTCCCACCCAAGAGTCCGGTGGAACAAACGAGTTAGAGATCGCTGAGATCAAGGTACAATACGATGGCGCGAAATTCATGGAACGTGTTGACGCTGTTGGTGGCCCTCATGCTCTCAGGCAGCTATTTCACTTGGGGCCAATATCCGAGCGGGCAGATTGGTAATACTCCAACGGTAGAACCTCCAGCTACCGACAACCCTGGTCTTGGCTTCCCCGCGCAAGCGATCCCTGGCAACCTCACTCCACAGTCGCCTGTCTCTGGAGCAGGGGTGGGGCCCAATTTTCCGCAGGTTGCTGCCGCCGGAAATGGTGAACTCTTGATGACTACATCCTTATTGTCCGACGGTCGTCAGCAGGTTGTTATCACCGACACCAAAGCCCGAACCATGGCGATTTATGAAGTCGAACCGACCACCGGAAAGGTGTTATTGCGGAGCGTGCGCGAGATCAAGTGGGATCTCCAGATGCAACAATTCAACGCTACGTCCCCCACACCCGGTGAAATCCGATCTATGTCGGGCCTAAAATAGGTGGTTTAGGGTAAAAATCGGGGTCGATCTAGCTGCAACTCTGGAAATCTATTCACCCCCCGATTACCTTTAGATTAGTGCTCTGGATGCACGTTTCTAGTCGCAAGGATGGGTTCTCTTCTGGGTTCCGCTGGAGATAGTCCCACGCATGTCCGGTAATTTTGTTTTGCTCGAAGAAGCAGCCAAACTCCTTGGGATTGCTCCCGATGCTTTGGTGGAAATGCGGTCCCGAGGTGAGATTCGCGGTTTTCGCGAGGGCTCTAGTTGGAAATTCAAGATGGAAGATATCCAGCAGGCGATCCGCAATCGTCAAGATGCTGGTGATTCCGACATCGGTAGCGATGTTTCCTTGATCGCAGATCCAGGTAGCGGCAGCGATGTCAAACTTGTAGCAGGTCGCAGCGGCACGAACCTTGGTGATTCGCAGATTGGAAGCGACATCAGTTTGGATAGCAGCATCAAGATCGACCTCGATGGTAGCGATCTTCCATTGGATGCCGCTGGGGGAAGTGGCTTGGAACTTTCGTTGAGCGAAGGCTCCGATGTTCTGGAAGCTTCCGGCCTCAAATTGAGTCCAGCGTCTGGCACCGACAAGATCATTACAGGTGATAGTGATCCAGACATCGGCAGTGATTTGGAATTGGCCGATGATGATGACTTGGTATTGGGTGGTGGCAGCGATTTAGCCTTGGCTAAAGACAGCGGCCTCAATTTAATGAGCCCATCAGACAGCGGTATCTCGCTGGAAGATGCTCCTTTAGATCTTGCAGCCAACAGCGGTATTTCCGCATTGGATTTGGCTGCGGACTCCAAGGTAAGCAAGGGCGCTTCGGCCAGTGGTAGTGGTTCCTTGGTCAATTTCCAACAAGATGAAGAGTTCCAACTTTCGCCCTCATCTGGCGACATGGAACTGGAAGAAGATTCCGGTTCGCAAGTAATCGAACTCGAAGATAGTAGTGATTTCGGCGATGCCGCCGTTGCCCTCCCGAGCGATGGTGGAATGGGCATGGGTGCATCCAGCGGTGAAGCCGTTGATATCTTTGGTGGTGCCGCTCCAATGTCCGCTGGCGGTGGTGGCGGAATGTCCGCTGGCCCTGCAGCTGTGGCCGTTGCCGCTCCTGATATTCCATTGGGAACAGTTGAAGTCGTTCTGCTCATGCTCACCCTGACCTTGATGTGCCTTTGCGGCATCATGGTGTCCGACATCATCGTCAACATGTGGGCTTGGAACAGTCAAAGCGACATGACCAGTGGTTTCACCTCAGCGGTCCTAAGCGCCTTCGGGATGAAATAACCAATCAAATTCAGCAGCTGCGAAAGAGTTTTCAACATTGCTCTTCCGTTACATCTGAGTAAATGATAAAGGAACCTGCCAGCAAAATGGCAGGTTTTTTTATGCGCTCTTTTATATGCAACTGTGCCAAGGAAATTGAAACGTGATTGGCTGGATGGATCCGCTATCAGACTGGAACGATCGCAATGCGCAGGAAATTGCCGCGCGCTCGTCGTCGATTCGGCGCGATGAGGTTGGCTCCCCAGGCATCCCATCTCGCAGTCGCCTGTTTTCTATTGCAGTTCTTATCTCGCTGTTTTTGCCCGCCACCGGCTGTCAGTCGTGGAGCCCGGGAGCCCAAATCAAACAATGCCAAATGGAAAGCGATCGCCTTTTGGCTGAGTTTCGCGCCCAAAAGAAACGGGCGGACGAATTGGAAGGGAAATTTCAGGAATCTCAATCTCGGTTGGCTGAAGCGGAAAAACTGTTGGCTCGTGTCCAAAATGGAAATGGGCGTTCGAGCGGTGTCCTTGCCGATCGTTCCGGAATCCCCTCTCGATCTGCCTCCAGCCCCCCCACGGCAGCCTCACCAGGGGGTTTAACTGGCTCAGCAGGCCTTCCTGGAAGGCAAACAAGCAATTCAGACCAAAACATCCAATGGCGACCTCAGGGGACGCCGCTTCGCTAAGCCGCCTGGTGCGGCATCCTGTCCGGTACCGAAAGTCCATTTCTTTGGAGCCGAACTTGGACGCCACGGCGTTCAATTAGCAGACGGGTTGCTTGGGAACTCTCGATTTTCGCGGAAAATGCCACCGCTTTTTTCGCCGAAAATACGATGTCCAAAAGATGAACGGATTCATCTGCCGTAACTCGGATTTGCCCCCCCACATTTACCAATTGTGCGATATAATTACATACGCACTAAACGGTTCCCGACAGCGTAGTTTTCAAGGAAGAAAGCGGATTCGGCTAAGCCATCCCTTTTTACCATAGCCATTTGGCTGTGGCCCACCTTTCAGCTCCATCGGAACATTTGCAACCTGCCCGTTTGACCTTCGGCTGTCTCAATCATGGCAGCTAGAAAGTTAACCGCGTCGGTTTTTGACAGTACGAAAACTGTACGGATTTAGATATCGAGTTCCATTGATGCAACCCACCGAATTGATGTTAAACCACACCTTTTTCCGAAGCACTTCCTTCCGAAGCACTTCCCCCTCGAAGCGCTGGCTGGGCATACTCGCTTTTGCGTTTTTGTGTGTGAACCTTGGCGGGTGCAATGACACCGGACCCGAGATTCGTAGCTATGACGTCCCTCGTCAAAAGAACAATCCGTTGGCTAAAGCTCCCACAGAGTCAACAGTTCCGGCAGTCGCTGAACCACGACGTACACTCGGGGCCATTATCCCAGCCGGAAATGAAGCTTGGTTCCTCAAGGCGATTGGCACTCCAGAAAACGTTCAAGCCTTAGTTCCCTCTTTCGAGAAATTGATTGGCTCCTTCACACTTCAAGAGTCGGGTGAACCAAAATGGGAACTGCCTGAAAACTGGAAGCAGCAACCAGGATCGGGAATGCGTTTTGCCACCCTGATCGCGACGAGCAACAACGAAGAGATCCCCATATCTGTGATCAAACTCCCAATCTTCGATGGTACGTGGGAAGAGTATTGTGAGAGCAATGTAAATCGATGGCGCGGTGAACTTTCTCTCGCTAGTGAAAAGTGGGATGAGATCGTTAAGTACGCCAAACCGATCGACGGTAAAGAAACGGCAGCCGAAGGTAAGTCACGATTGGGGTATTGGATCAACATCGAAGGTAAGCAGGATGCGAGTCGATCGATGGCTGGACCGATGGGAGGTGGAAATGCAGGAACCAATAGCACCTCGGCCAATAGTACTCCGGCAACCAGCACGCCAGCGAACACTCCACCGTTCGCTCCGTTTGCAGGTGGTGCGATGGCAGCTCCTCCAGGTGCCACGACAGAGCTAGGTGATCCATCACCACTCAAGTATGAAACACCAGCAGGTTGGAAGGATCTTGGCTCTAAGGGTCTTCGACTTCTTACGATGATCATTGGCGACAAGAAAGATCCAGCTAATGAAGTGACCATCATTCCTGCCTCGGGCGATCTTCCGAGCAACGTTCGACGCTGGCAGGAACAAATCTCGCAGAATGTGACCGATGAGATGGTGACGCAAGCCATCGAAAAGGCGACTGTGACCAAAGTCGATGGAATTGAAACGAAGATTGTTTTCTTGGTGGACTCACCCGATCAACCTAAAGAATCCATTATGGCAGCGATCATCCCTATGGATGAACAGAGTTCTTTGTTCATCAAATACAAAGGTGATGCGGCCACAGCCGAAACTGAGAAAGCGAATTTCATTAAGTTCGTAGAATCGGTTCGCTGGAAGTAATCTTTGCTAAGTTCAAGAAGCAAATAGTCCTGATTTAGGAATTCAATAAATGGCAGTTGGAACAATACCTACGACAGAGAGCGACAATGCTCCTCGAGCAAACATTCATGTTCGAGTTCATGGCAAGACTCATCCGGCCTGGAAGTTCTTGCAAATTTGCGGCTCGCTCAAGATAACCGTGGCAATGTTTCTCGCGGGCGTTTTCATCTTGTTCATTGGAACTCTAGCCCAAGACGAACTCAACTTGCCCGATGTGAAAGCCACCTACTTCAATAGTTGGTTCACGTGGATTTACTTGCGGGACTTTGTTCCAGTTACCGTTTTTGGCGAAACGAATGTGCCGGGTGCCTTCCCGTTTCTCGGTGGAGCTTCGATTGGCTTCATCCTGATGTTTAACTTGATCGCTGCAAAAGCGACACGATTTCATATCTCATCCAAGGGAAGCCGTTTAGCTTGGGGCATCATTGTCTCTCTTATTGGCGTCGCATTAACCGGAATTGTGTTGATGTCGGGGCACCTTTCCGATGGCCTGCAAGGACGACCTCCGGTTGGCTACGCATCGGTTTGGCGGTTGCTTCAGCTGACGTGCGTGGGTATTACCACGGCCTTAGTGGCAGCGACCATCGCCAACAAGAAACAGCAGAAATTAACGTTCATCACACTCACCGTATGCTCTTCATTGATGGCCATGTTGTCGGGACTAGTTCTCTTCGGCGGCGAATCTTATGTGATGAATGAATCAGGATTGCGAATCATGTGGCAACTGATGCAAGCCAGCGTGGCCGCGATCGTATTGCTCGTCGGTTTGAACATGATCTTTGGAGTCCGGGGCGGAAACGTCCTAATCCACGTCGCCGTCGGTCTAGTAATGGTCGGTCAATTTGTATTCGGTGATCGCCAAATCGAACAACGCATTTCGTTGATCGAAGGTCAGACGACAAACGTCGCTTTCAAGACCGATGAGTTTGAACTCGCGGTCGTCGATGTTAGCGATCCAGAGACAGATCACGTCACCGTAATCGCTGATACGCTCCTGAAGCGCAATGCGGCGGCTGGCACACCCGTTCAAGCGGAGGCTCTTCCGTTTGATATTCGAATTCAGAAATTGTTTGTGAACTCTGATTTGCGACGCGCCGGACCAGTAGAACCCAATGAGGCTACAACTGGCCTTGGAAAATCATGGATCGCTTTAGAAAAACCGCCCGAAGGTGGTGTCAGTTCCAAACCCAATATTACCTCCGCTTACGTCGAACTCTTGGAAAAGAACGGCGGCAAATCGCTCGGTACTTATCTCGTTAGCCAGTTCCTAAATGATCAAACACAGATCTTTATGGATGCCAATGGCGATCAGCTCGATACGATCGATGTGGGAGGCAAACCCTATCAATTGCAATTGCGTTATCGACGCGAATACAAGCCGTATGAGATTACTTTGACCGATGTAAAACGCATCAATTACTCGGCGTCAGAAACACCTCGAGATTACTCCTCGTATGTAACCATCCGCGATCCAGAATCAAACCGTTCACAAACAGGTCGAATCTGGATGAATAATCCAGTTCGCTACCAAGGCGAAACGTTTTATCAAAGCCAATACTCACCCGTTAAATTGGCCGACGGTAGTGTAACGGAAATGACGGGCCTCCAAGTTGTCGAAAACGCTGGTTGGCTCATTCCGTATGTCGCATGTGTTTTAGCGTTTTGGGGAATGTTAGCTCACTTCGGTCGAACATTTATTCGATTCGCCGACCGCTATGAACGAATGGATCTTGGAAAAGGCTTAGATGGACTTGAAGCAGACAAATCGGAGGCGGATACTCCCAAGTCCTCGAAGCACCATCCTGTTCGTCCAACCAGCCCTGAGAAGAAATGGTGGTTGTCGTTGATTTCTCCTGTTATTGCCCTGCTGTTGGTCGGTTCGATCGGAATTTCGGCTGCAATGCCTCGATCGTCCAAACCCAATGAATTTGACTGGAAAGCCGTAGGCACCATTCCCGTTTTGCACGAAGGGCGTATCAAGCCATTTGATACCGTTGCACGCAACACACTGCAGTTCTTGAGCAATCGTGCTTCGGTTTCCATGCCGAACCCTGATGCAAGCGACTTCGCAAAGATGATGGGCTGGGACAAAAAATCGATGCCAGCCACGCAATGGCTCATTCGAGTATTGGCTGGTGACGAGCAAATGGACAATGCACCCGTATTTCGAATCGATGTGAAGGAAGTTCTCGACCTCTTCGACATTAACCAACGCCCCGGACACCGCTACAGCTTTAATGATCTAAAGGGAGGCTTCGATAAACTGGAAGCACAGGTCAAAGAAATCCGCGATGCGGACAAGCCAGAAGATCAGCTAAACTTCTTGGAGAACAAAATCCTGGAGATCAACCGTAAGTTGATGGCGTACAACTTACTGGGCTTCAGCTACCGAACGCCTGACCTGCCCGAACTGGATGGTGATCCACGCAAGCAACAAGAATTCGTCGCTAGAATTCAACAGATCATGAGTATTGCTAAGCAACTTGAAAGCAGCAATCCACCAGCGATTATCCCTCCCGTTGAAGAGATTGATCCCCAGAGTGATGACAAACTGAGCGATGAAGAGAAACCACGCTGGGAAGCACTATATCCAGCTATTGTTAACGCCCTGCGTGATCGTATCTTTGCTGCAGCCAGCCCGGATGGAAAGACATTCGAAGCGAATCCAGCCATCATGGCGTTCAATAACATTTTGGCTTCCACGGAACAGACACCGCGAGATTTTGAAAAAGCGGTCAGCGAATACAAGAAGGTCATTCGCAAATTCCCTGAAGTGGAAAAATCAGAAGGGAAAGCGATTTACGAGGCTTGGATCAATCAGTTCAATCCTACCGACTTAGCCACTTGGCTCTATGTAGTCACGGGCATTATCTGTCTTGTGAGTTTCTTGGTATGGCCCAAACAAATTAACTACTTCGCATTTTGGATGTTGATCGGTATCTTCGTGCTGCATTCGATCGCGATTTACAGTCGAATTCAAATCACGGGACGTGCACCGGTCATCAACCTCTATTCGTCTGCCGTGTTCATCGGCTGGGCTTGCGTTTTGGCAGGCCTTGGTATCGAAGCGATGTTCCGCCTCGGTATCGGTAATTTGGTCGCCTCCATCATCGGCGCATCAACATTGATGGTTGCCTATGGTCTCGATACGAGCGACACGATGCACGTGCTACAGGCTGTGCTGGACACTCAATTCTGGCTTACCACCCACGTGATATCGATCGCCCTTGGCTATGGCGCTACATTCTTGGCGGGCTTCTTGGGATTGATCGTGATCGCAAGATGGCTCTTCACCACCAATCGTCCACCACTGCCTGAAGCACTCTTCAAGGAAGAGAAATTTGTTCAAGAGCAACTTAATCGTATGATCTATGGCACCCTCTGCTTTGCCATCTTCTTCAGCTTTATTGGTACTGTCTTGGGTGGTCTCTGGGCCGACGATAGCTGGGGACGTTTCTGGGGCTGGGATCCAAAAGAAAATGGAGCCTTGATGATCGTGTTGTGGAACGCAGCCGTGTTGCACGCTCGCTGGGATCGACTGATAGGACAACGCGGTCTCGCGCTGTTTGCTATTGCCGGTAACATCATTACCGCTTGGAGCTGGTTCGGAACTAACCAACTCGGTATCGGTTTGCATAGCTACGGTTTCACTAGCGGAATCTTAATGCTGCTAGGGCTGTTTGTCGGCTTTAACCTGCTTGTCATCCTGGCAGGTTGGGTCTTCTCCGAGTCGACACTAGATAAGAGTGGTCCACAGAAGGCTTGATAACACGCGGCTGTGGTTTGAAGCCCGCTTTTACAGTGCCCGATAGAATACGACCAGCGGTTATGTTGATAGCCGTTGGTCGTTTGCATTTGGTGCTAAGCTGTCCTCGAAATCGGTGTGAAACCAAAGTTTGTCAGCGATGGATTTGTAGATTATCGCAACACTCATCTTGTTCGCAGGAGCTCCCCCGTTCCTTCGATCGCAATCCAATGGGAATTAGCAGGAACGTCACGAACAACGGTCTCGATGCCAGATAGCCAGCGGACTCTTACTTGACCTGCTGTTATCTCTTTGCCAATGCCGAGAATCAGCTTTTGCTCGTTCACCGCCTGGTAACCTCCACCAGCCACGAGTTGACGAGTCCGTTTCTTACCCGAGGCCTCAACTTCCACAATAGAGCCGTAGCCATCACGCGGCGAACGTGTCCCTACAACTTCAATTGCAATGTAATTTCCGACATCGGGCGAATCGTTCTGCAGCACGGCTGCGGGAGCATCGACATGCGATATAAGGACGTCTTCTTTTCCATCGCCATTCCAATCGCAAGTTGCCATACCTCGGCCCAAAAACTTCTGTTCGAAAAAAGCCCCTAAAGTAATTGCTCGCTCCTCGACAAACCTTCCCTTACCTTGATTGCGAAAGAACTGGGCAGGCATTTTGAATGGCACGCTCTTGTAGGTGTAATCATCCACGTGTCCGTTGGTCACCATTAAGTCAGGATTTCCATCCAAATCAGCATCTACAAACTGTGTTCCGAATCCGAGCATACGATAACTTGGCGTGCGAATTCCGGCAGCGTTCGTCGCATCGACAAAACCATTCGATTTCTGCAAGTACAAGATATTCGCCTGATTGTAGAAATTGGTAATGAACAAATCCAATTTCCCATCTCCATCTGCATCATCCACTGCGACTCCCATACAAGCTTGGGCGACACCATCTCGATCAAACGCGACGCCTTCTAGCACTGCACGTTCCACGAACTCAGCGGGAGGAATATTTTCAAACGGCGTGTCTCGAACCGCTTTGGCCTTGTTACGAAAATAGAAATTGGCACTTTCATCATTCGCGACAAACAAGTCGATGCGTCCTTTCTGGGCGAAATCGGCACCGACCGCTCCCAAGCCGTAACTCCCCGTCGCGTGAATACCTGCTTGACGTCCTTGTTCTAAAAACGTGCCATTACCTTGATTGATCCACAAACGATCTTGCGTGGCCGTAAAGGCAGTCGGACCGCAACCACGTGGCGGGCCATCAGTAACACATAGCTTCACTTTATAGTCGTTCCCTTCAACGTAGGTTGCATCGAACAAGTCGGGCAACAGATCTCCATTCACATCCACCATCAATGTGCTCGTGGTCCACTTGGGCGCGACTAATTGGGCCGACACGGTGACATCTTCAAACGTGCCATCCCCGTTGTTTCGTAACAGGCGATTCTGTTCTTGGTTGGCAATATACAAATCGGAAAAACCATCGCAGTCAAAATCACCGACGGCTAAGCCTGCACCAAACTCCCCATCCACCAAAAATGCTTGTTGACCAACTTCGGTAAACTTGCCACCTGAGATGTTTCGATAAAGCGAGTCGCGAGCGAGTTGTACTGTTTTGCCATCAGCTATGGAGCCACCTTGAGTCCAATAGAGATCAGGCCAGCCATCGCGATCAAAGTCGATAACACCCACACCACCTCCAGTGGCCTTATGGATTGGAATCCCTTCCATTTTGGGATCGCGATCATTAGCAAAGATAAAGTTAATACCAATTTGTTGAGCGACATCTTGCCAGCGTGTTGCGGGAAGTGATTTTGAATTTGTTGGTTCCGTCTTGGTCGATCCCGAGTCGATTGTCGTGTTGACAATTGCAGGCAGTGGCCACTTTTGGTAATCAATCCCGACTAACGGCGAAAGCTGTTCCACAGTTTTGAGTTTCACTCCACTCGCCAGGTTCCGTAGCCTTTCGTATTTTGCTTTAGCTCCCTGGTCTTCTGGCTGACGACTTGCAATCCACCGTTGCCATGCAGCCGCTTCAATGAAGCGCCCAATAGACTCCAGCGTATCGGGAATGGTATCGATGCGGTCTTTCAGCGCGCTGTAGAGTTCGGGTTGGGCCTTGCGCGTGTACAGCTTATGCGTCAATTGTTCCAGGTCATGCAACACAAGCGATCGTTTGCTCATCGCCTCAGCATTTTTTACATCGCCGAATCGATTCATGAGAATTGCTAATTGATAGGTTGCCGAACTGTTGATGGAATCACGCCGCAAAGTTTCTGCAAAGCAACGTGCGGCTACCTCTTCGTTTTCCATTTGCAAATACCACATTCCGCGCGTTAACCACACCAATGGATGTTCGGTGGCTCGTGAAGGTAAGCTTTTGTCCCATTCTGCCAGCCCATTGAAGTTGCGTTGTTGAAGCAAAGTCCATCCGAGCCAAGCCCATGTGTCAGGCAACTCGGGGTTTTGATTGAGTATTCCTCGTAGAATGGTTTCTGCTTCCGTGAGTGCGTTTCGATCGAAGGCCATTCGCGCATCGATCAATCGAAAACGCTCGTTGCCTGGATTGGACAATGGAAAGAGTTCTCTTCCCTTCTTGTCGCTGATATACAGGCTCGAAAGTGTCATCAACACCAAGTCTTCCAAGTCGGCTTCCCCTAGATTCGCTAAGCGGATCAAAAAGGGTTCCCCCTCCCAACGACGAGCCTGTAGGGTCAGGATCAAGTACATTTGATAGTTTGCTTCAACAAGATCTTCGCGAGCTTTGAGCGCCAAACGCAGGTAACGCTCAACTTCATTCGCGTTTCCCTGTTGGAAATAGAGTTCACTGCAACGCAGCTTACAGCGGGCGGAATATACATCGCCCTCGACGATAGGCGCGTCTTGATAAATACTCAAAGCATCAGCATTTCGTCCCAAGCCTTCCAGCGATTCGCCTTTCCACCACAGGGCACGCGTGTCATTTGGATTGGCGACCAGTAGCTTGTCAGATTCGTTCAAGACCGTCTGAAAATTTTTCGCTTCGAGAGCCGTCTGGATTCTTTTTTCTTGCTCTTCACGGCTCAGGTTCTTGGGCCAAATCCAATAGAGCGAAACAGCTACGGCGAGGCCCGCGAGCAATCCGATCGACAATGCGAGCTTAGAATTCATATCAGGTGGGAATCGCGATGGGCAATGATAGAAACACGAACGACAAGTAGCCCTCAAATCTTCAGGGCTGATCGCTATTGTATTACACGCCGAAATACAGCGCAACAGAATGTAGATCGCTTTCCCGCAATTCTCGACATTACTGCCGAGCTTGATAGGTGGTGGACGAATTGGAATTCGTCGGAAGAGCAGGGTAGGGGAGATGCCGTCCCAGACTAATGGCAAGCTCCTGTTGCCACATCACGGCTTGAGGGTCTGGATTCGCGTTCGGAAGCGAGGTGAGCCATTGCAGCACTTGATAACTATTGGCACGCGGTAGAAGCTCAGGGGCTACGCCTGCATCGGCAAACGCGGGCCCGTTGCCATCGGCCGCAATGATCCCACTGATTTGCATATTGTCTGGCCCCATTCGACTCGTCATACCACCACGCAAAGCGAGACCTGCCAAATCCCAATCATACGAACACAAGAATTGATCGAAATGAATCAGAGTGGAGCCTGTCGTTTGAAACTCTTCCCTCAGCCGCAGTCCGAAAATCGACTGGGCCTGCACCAGCCACTGACGAGGCATACTGCCACCTCCATTAATGGCCAATTCTCCCGATGCTTGTACTAAATGTTCATTGCGAATGGTGGCTCGAAAGGAATGTATCGAACCTTTGCCTGCGAGGTTCTGCGGTAGGCCGCGTGTTAACTCGTCAAAACTGAGATTTTCAATTCGCCCATCGATTCGCCAAACAGAATTTCGCTGACTGACTTCGGCTTGAATGTCACCGATGTAGGCGGCATCGGCTCCGAGCTTTGAAGCTTGGGGCCAGAAAGCGGCCAGCAGCGAGGACTCAAGGCGATTGCTGTTGGATTGAATATTCCATTGTGTGCGAGGTTCGCTGCGATCGTGAAAGCGTTGAATTTGAACGACCACTTTTTCAGTTGCTTCACCTGATTTGGGTAAAGCTTTTAGAACGATGGCAGATTGCTGGTCACCAGTTTTCCAATCCAATTGAACATCGGCAAATTGCTGTTCGCGTTGCCCGTGTACTAAACGCAAATCTGCAATATGAATACGCGAGTTGATGGGTAGAGTTGCGGCGCGGCAAAGCAATTGATCATGTAGCCAATGCATGGCACCCGCCAGTTCCTCAGCTGTCAAATCGAGCCTTTCAAGCTCAATGGAGCAGCCTTGATCATAAACGGTCAGCAAAACACCGTGTGCCGTTCCGATTACTTGCTTGGTCTCAGGATGTTTCCAACGCATCGCTTGAATTTGATAGATTCGTGGACTTTGTGCGACAGCGGAGTCAACTTCCACATCGAGACCAAGTTGATGCGAGATACGTTGCTGCCAGATGGAGGCTTGGTAATGAGCACTGAACGGTGTTTGTGCCCAGATAACCCATAACAAGGTGAGCACGGTTGGTAGAAAGGCGCAGAAAAAAACGAGCGTTCGGCACAAAAGCTTGCGAGCGCTTTCATGCATCCGCCATAGCGGTAAGCCCGCGAGGCGATTCGTTTGTTTTCTAGCGGAATGACGACCTTCCATGACCGGCATAACTCAACATAAAAGAGATATCAGATTCGCTCCATTGAATCTTTTGTACTTCCGACGCGGCTAAACCTCACGAGCTAACTTCTGAAACAAATCGTAGCGGGCCTTCATTTCGATAACGCTATCTCCGCCAAATTTTTCAACGAATGCTGCGGCTACTTCGAAGGCCACCACATGCTCAACAATAATGGCGGCAGCCGATATGGCGCAAACATCGCTTCGCTCGTAATTCGCGCGGTGTGCTTCTTTTGTATCCATGCGGATGGATTCAAGCGGCTTGCGCAAAGTGCTGATCGGTTTCTTGGCAGCGCGAACAATAAGCGGTTGGCCATTGGTCATACCAGCTTCAAGTCCCCCCGCGTTATTGGTAGGACGAACATAACCAAGATTGGGTGTTTCGCGTTGGGCTGGATCGAACTGAATTGGATCATGTACTTGAGAGCCCTTCAAACGAGCGGCTTCGAAGCCCATGCCAATTTCCACACCTTTGATTGCTTGCACGGCCATAACCGCTTGAGCAATTTTGCCATCGAGCTTTCGATCCCATTGAGCATGAGTACCGAGGCCGAAAGGTAAACCATCGATTCGGACTTCGACAACTCCGCCAACGGTATCTCCTTCTTCCGCAATTTGGTCGATCAGGGCGGTCGCTTCTCCATCTTTGGTTGGATCGAGACTGTAGATGGCGCTTTGATCTCGACGGGCTCGAAGTTCGGCAATCGATCCTGTGGTAGGAGCGATTTTGAGGCCACCGACCTCGACTACGTATCCGATCGTTTCAACTCCGAACTGAAGGAGCAGTTGTCGGGCTAGGGCTCCAGCAGCAACGCGCACAGCGGTTTCGCGAGCGCTGGCTCGTTCAAGAATACCGCGAATCGTTCCTAAGTACTTGATCGCTCCAGTGAGGTCACCGTGACCGGGACGCGGGCGTTCAAGCTCCTTGAGCCGTTCGAGTTTGTAATCGCTATTGATAACTTGGAGGGCGATGGGGCTGCCAAGTGTAACACCTTGCCAGATGCCTGTGAGAATGTCGACGGTATCAGTTTCGAGCTTTTGGCGACCGCCTCGGCCGTAGCCTCCCTGACGCAATCGCAGTTCGTTGTCGATCATAGCAGTATCTACATTGAGGCCCGCCGGAAAGCCATCAAGCATGGCTAGGAGGGCCTTACCGTGGGATTCACCTGCAGTCCAATATCGCAACATGTGGATCAGTATCTATGGTTGTGCGGGACGGTGAGTTTAGGATATCTCTCCATACCGACAGGGAAGGCACCGTAGGGGTGCAGGGCACAAACGGGTACATGCGTACAGAAACCCAGAAACGGCGGGAATCGATACAAAATCGAGTTTACCGAACTGGGCGGTTGGAGCCTAGGGCGTTTCGTTTACTGCGGGGAGGGAACCGTGTCTGTGTGCCAAAATTAATCCCGCATTTTGCTCGCATTTCTCCAGCCCATCTTCAGTTGCAAGCAATACATTCCCAGAAACGCCCCACTCCCAAATGGTGCCAGGTACTATTTAGCAACGCCTGGCGCTCATTGCTAGCAATCCCCACTTGGCCTCCGGCAAGGTGCCAGGCACCCTTTATGGCGCGGCCGAAATGCTAGCAAACCTCAAAAATACGGCTCAATCGACACGCAAAGGTGCCAGGCACGTGATATTCGACACCACTCTCTAATGCTAGCAAAGTTAGTCGAGCAGAACGCTGCCCGCTCCGCTGGGTGCCTGGCACCTTCTGGGAACGCCTACCGCTCATTGCTAGCAAACCCCATTCGGCCTCCAGCAAGGTGCCACGCACCCTTTATGACTCGGCCGAAATGCTAGCAAACCTCAAAAATACGGCTCAATCGACACGAAAAGGTGCCAGGCATGTGATATTCGACATCGCCCTCTAATGCTAGCAAAGTTAGGCGATCAGAACGCTGCCCGCTCCGCTGGGTGCCTGGCACCTTTTAGGAACGCCTGCCGCTCAATGCTAGCAACGTCCATGTGGCCTCCAGCAAGGTGCCACGCACCCTTTATGGCCCGGTAGAAATGCTAGCAACGAATCTCGCCGAGCGGGTTAACAACGACCGAACCACACCCCCAAACGGAAGGCACTGCCAGTGTCAGGCAAAGACATTGACGATTCCCAGCACCTACCATAATCGCCCCCACACCAATCGAAATGTTCGATTAAGATAAACACAACGGTAGCCCTCAACCCGTCCGTTCTGCCAAACACGTTTCTATTGGTAGTTGCAAACATCAAGCATACGCAATAAGTTCGCCTCCATCGCGAACACCAATTCGACCAACCGTTTTGAGTTCCTCAGGATGAAAGCCAGCCCTTTGAAAGCCCTACAACAAAGCTGGTTTCTCATCGCCCTCGTTCTTGTCCTAGCTCTTGGACAATGGCAAGCCTCATCGCTTTTGTGGTTAGCTGACCAAAAAACGCTTCGCACGACGATTGTCGTGAGCGTTATCTTTATCATGGCACTCGGCGTCCCACTGACCGACATTATTAAACAAGTCGCCAAGCCGCTCCCCACTTTGCTCGCGGCCTCTATCAATATGGTGCTGATGCCTATCGCCGCCTGGATCATGGGCCTCGTCTTACCAGCTGACTTAGCCGGTGGATTCATTGTCGCAGCAGCAATACCATGCACCCTGGCTTCAGCCGCAGTCTGGACCCGACGTGCAGGAGGCGAAGACTCCATTGCCATGCTCGTCATGCTCATCACCAACCTAACTTGCTTCTTCGTTACCCCCCTTTGGCTGCTTGTCTTGCTTGGACAATCCGTTCAGCTCGATGTCTCGAAACTCATCGGTGAACTTTTCCTGATGGTTCTCATTCCAAGCGTCTTAGCACAAACACTTCGCCTTCGAATTCCCAGACTCGCCCAGTTCGCCACACAACACAAAACCGCCCTCAGCACGACAGCCCAAATCGGGATATTGGTCATGGTACTTTTTGGCTCCATTCAAATGAACCAAACGCCCCACGCTGACTCACAGTCCGCGACTCAAGGCTATACACCCTACATCCAAACCGTAATTGCTGCCTCAATTCTTCACAGCTTCGCCCTCGCGACAGGCTGGTACGCCGCCAAAGTCATTGGGTTTAATCGGCGGGAACAAATCGGCGTCGCCATCTCCGGCAGTCAAAAGACTCTGATGGTGGGCCTTCAAGTTTGCATCGATTGCGGCGTGAGCATTCTCCCCATGGTCCTCTACCATATCTCACAATTGCTTATCGATACTCTCTTAGCGGATTGGTGGGCGCGACAAAGTCAAAAGAGAGAAAAAGAAAATGAGCCATGACGCATTCGCCATGGCTCACTCTACCTGCTTGACACACAATGATTTGGCTTAGCAATTCTGTCGTATTACTCACCCAGCAACTTGACCAAAGTTGGCTCAAGAGCTTCGGCCCATAGGCGATAACCTTCTTCATTTGGATGCAAAAGATCAGGCATGATTTCTTTGGGCAACTTGCCCTGTTCATCCAAGAAGGAAGCGTTGATATCGACAAAGTAAACTTCATTGTCTTTTGCAAAGCCTTTGATAATCTCATTCGCCCCGTTGTTCAATTTTCGCAATGCATCTTCGCTGTCTGCACCGCGTGGGAATATTGCCAATAAAACGATTTTGGTTTCAGGCAACTTCTGACGAAGAGTTTTGATGATCTCCGAAATCCCAGCCGCAATATCTTCCGATGAATCTTGGCGATGCCCAGCGTTGTTGGTACCGATCATGATGACAGTTACTTTCGGTGCGATCCCATCTACCGCGCCGTTGTTCAATCGCCATAAAACGTTTTCGGTACGATCACCACTAAAGCCAATATTGAGCGGCTTACGTTTTGAGTAGTACTTTTCCCAAGTCGCCTTACCACCACCTTCCCATCCATGCGTTATGGAATCACCAATCCACAACAGATCGACGGTTCCCATTTTTTCTTTCTCTTTGAGTTTCTCTTCATGGCGAGGCATCCACCAAGCTTTTGCCCATTCCGCTGTCTGAACTTCAGGCTTAACTGAAAGAGGCAACTTCGCTTCTTCCTGTCCGAAAAGAGTGCAACACGTTGCGATACAACTCAACAACGAAACCGCAAATACGAAAGAACCAAAACGGCGCAGCATGGAAGAGCCCTCAAGGGACGGTATGAAGTGGAGCAATTGGGTGAGACAAGCAAAGCACCTTGGAGCCGACTCATACGGCCGAAAGATGCGGCATTCTTTAGCGAACCTTACCGCACAGAATCGACGCATTATGTCCGCCGAATCCAAAGCTGTTGTTCATCGCCATATTGATGCGTTTTTGCTTGGGTTGATTAGGAGTATAATCCAAATCACAAGCTGGATCAGGATTTTCTAAATTGATCGTAGGCGGTACGACGTCATTATGAACCGCCAAAACGGTGAGAATCATTTCGATACCGCCGCTTGCCCCGAGCGCGTGCCCGATGTGCCCCTTGGTACTCGAAATGGAAACCTTGTAAGCATGGTCGCCGAAAACACCCTTTACCGCCTGGGTTTCCGCCTTATCACCTAATGGCGTGCTGGTCCCGTGAGCGTTGATATAGTCGATATCAGACGGATTCCAACCACCATCTCGCAGAGCATTGGCCATGGCTCGTCCAGCCCCACGTCCTAACTCGTCCGGCTGAGTAATGTGGCCCGCATCACCGCTGGCACCATAACCCAAAACTTCCGCGTAAATCTTCGCGCCGCGACGCTTGGCATGTTCGAGTTCCTCGAATACGAGAACCCCAGCCCCTTCGGCCATCACAAATCCATCACGATCTGCGTCGAAAGGCCGACTTGCGCGAGTGGGCTCTTCGTTTCGGGTCGATAAGGCCTTCATGTTCTGAAACCCAGCCACACCCATAGCCGTAATTGCAGCTTCGGTACCGCCGGTCACAATAACATCCGCATCGTCATACTGAATGCACTTGAAAGCGTCGCCCATCGCATTGGTCGCACTAGCACAAGCTGTCGCGACAGTAAAGTTAGGCCCCTTCATGCCGTGGCAAATCGAAATGTTCGCCCCAGCAGCATTCAACATCAATTTGGGAATCGTAAACGGGCTGACGCGATCAGGCCCCTTAGTCAACAATCGCTCCACCTGGATTTCGATTTCCGACAGACCACCGATACCAGAACCGAGGATCACGCCGCACCGATATGGATCTTCAACTGCCATGTCGATGCCTGAATCCTCGATCGCTTTGCCAGCAGCGTAGGTGGCAAACTGCGTAAATCGGTCCAATCGCTTTGCCTCTTTGGCATCAACGTATTTACCGGGATCAAAATCTGGAATGTCACTTCCAAAGCGAACTTTGAAATTAGATACATCCAAAATCGTCAATGGATGCACGCCACTACGGCCGGCAAGAATTCCATCCCACAGGACGTTTACTTCGCCACCCAAAGACGTGATTGCACCTAAGCCAGTTACGACGACGCGACGTTTCATATGACAAGCCCGTTGGTTGATGCCAGCCGACTCGCGGGCCGAATCGGCTACAAAGCCGGAATCTTCCTAGAAAAAAAGCGGCCAGGTGGGGCCGCAAGAACACGAAATAACCAAGGAACGCTTAGCCCGCTTGGTTCTTCTCGATGTAGTCAACTGCTTCGCCAACTCGTTGGATCTTTTCAGCTGCATCTTCTGGAATGCTGATATCGAACTCTTCTTCGAGTTCCATGATCATTTCAACAATATCTAGCGAGTCAGCCCCAAGGTCATTCACGAAGTGTGATTCTCGTGTGATCTTGTCCTTGTCGACGCCAACTTGCTCGGCCACGATGTCAATTACACGTTCCTCGACCGATGCCATGTTAAAACTCCTTGATGCCAATTGTTTGGTTGATTTTCGTTTGTTGTCAAAAAGAGCGGTGCTACTTCAATGCTCATACCGACTCTCAGTTCGGCCTGAACTTCTGAACTCTCCGCCTTCTTGACTTTCTGCCTTCTCACTTAAGCCCCAACAAGCAAGCCCTGAAAGGATCAGAGCCCAAGCGGGGCGTAACTGTTAAGACCAAGAAGATAGAGGATTCTAGCAAAGACGGTCAAGCCAGGAAGCGGGCTCCCAACTTTCTAGCCAGTCATTCCGCCGTCGACGGTCAAAACCTGCCCCGTCACATAACTTGCTGCCTTGCTGGCCAAAAACAAAACTGCCGCTGCCACATCCTCGGGAACACCCAAACGATTGGCTGGAATTCGTTCTTTGACCTTATCCGTAACCACTGCCCCTAGGGCTTTGGTCATGTCGCTTTCAATAAATCCTGGGCAAACGGCATTCACCGTCACTTTTCGTTTCGCCAATTCTTTGCTCAAACTGCGAGTCAAACCGATCATACCCGCCTTAGAAGCGGAATAGTTGGTTTGGCCTGGGTTTCCAATCAAACCCGACACACTCGACATGTTGATGATTCGCCCATAACGCTGCGACATCATCATTCGAGAAGCTGCTCTACTGAACAAAAAACAGCTCGTCAGATTAGTCTGAATTACTTCGTCCCATTGCTCATCGGTCATACGCGGCAACAGAGTATCGCGAGTGATTCCCGCGTTATTTACCAAGATATCGAGGCGTTGGTGATCTTTTTCAACCGTTGCAAACAACTGCTCGACGCTCTCGCGCGAAGTAACATCGCAAGGAAGAGCAATCGCTTTTCCACCGCGCGAAGTGATCGCTTGAACGGTATCGGCCAGTTTATCGACACTGCGGGCCACGCAAATTACTGTGGCACCGTTTGCACCAAGGCATTCCGCAACGGCACGTCCCAAGCCCTGAGATGCACCCGTCACTAGAGCGATTTGCCCCTGCAAATCGGCCTTCAAACCAATATCTACCGCCTGCTCACTCATTCGATGTTAATCTCCAAAGCACTCACAGGCCGCTTTTCGGTCGATTCGCTTCAGTGTTCCCGACAGCACCCTGCCGCTACCTACTTCATAAAATAATTCTACACCTTGGGCCAACATGGCGCGCAAGGATGCTTCCCACAACACCGGATTAACCACCTGGCGTGCCAGCAATCCCTTGAAATCGCCAGCGTCCCGATGAGGTTGAGCATCAACATTCGAATAGACGGCAATCTGTGTCGATTCGATGGTGGTATCTGCCAAAGCCTGCTGCAATTTGCCGACCGCTGGCGCCATCAACTCCGTGTGGAACGCACCTGCGACAGCTAAGCGAACGGTCTTCATCGCACCCGCTGCAGTTGCCAACGGTTCTGCGGCTGCCAGTGAGTCGACATGACCCGAAATGGCAATATTTCCAGGGCATAACAGGTTAGCAACCTGTAGAACCTCACCTGGCTTTCGCGCCTCTTCACAGACGCCGTTCAGCTTCTCATGATCCAACCCAATAACGCTCGCCATGCCGCTGCGCACCATATCGGCCGCTGCTTGCATCGCCTCGCCACGCTGTTTGACCAACCGAACCGCATCCTCGAACTTAAGCCCACCTGCAGCGGCAACCGCGGTGTACTCACCCAAACTCAAACCTGCAACAGCAACAACATCAGCCATCAAATTTGGCTTATTTTGCTGTAATTCGGCCAGCGCAGCCAAAGAATGAACCAGCAGAGCCGGTTGGCTGTAATGAGTTTCATTGAGCTTTTCTGCTGGCCCCGTTTGGCACAACTCTAATAAGTCGTAACCGAGCACAGCAGACGCGCGGTCGTACAGGTCCCGAGCCGCATCACAGCGTTGGGCCAGTGGCCCTCCCATGCCGACTTGTTGGGCACCCTGTCCAGGGAATAAAAGGGCAATCGCTGGCATCGGTATGACTTAGCTAGCTTGCTCGGTTTGTACCACAACTCGCCCCATGTAATAGCCACAATTTGGGCATACTACGTGAGTCGGAGTTACCGCACTGCACTTAGGGCAGTAGGTCAACTGCTTAGGTTTCTTGTGGTCGTGAGCACGACGCTTGTTGGTGCGTGAATTGGAGTGTCTTCTCTTTGGAACTGCCATGGCAGCCAAACCCCATCTAAAAACTACGTTTATTCGAAAAAATCAATGCATTTCGCCAAGCCCCGCAAGGTACGGGGCAGCGCCCAAACTGTCAAGCCGAAATGAGCCCACCCATTACTTGCAACGAAGCCACCACCTACCCTTAGGAAGGGGTTATCCTCTGTTAGAGCCCAAAACGATTCCTTTATATCGGCCAAATTTGGAAATTCCGTACCTTTTTCGCCCTAAATCGAAGGCCTTGCCAAGGCAATCCCCCAACCCCCTCGAATTAACCACCACAACGATAAACTTAGCATCGGCGTACATTTTCCCCAACTATCCGCACTACAATGCCTCCGAATCGTACAATTTGAATCACGAACGACCTTGATGCCATGACGCTACGGCCCCATTGAAAATCTCTGGTCGCGGAAGACCACTAACCTCTGGCTTCGCCCGAAAAATCCCGAGCCTGCAATTATATGAGCTTGAAACCGAATTCCGATCAGTCGCTCGACTCCCCCACGCCTGACGATGCGTTCTCTCCAGACGATGCAGTTCAACTTCAAGAACTTCGCGAAATCATGCGTCGGATCGAACAAGAACTTGGAAAAGTTATCGTCGGCCAAAAAAATGTCATCGAACAACTTCTTACCACACTCTTTGCAGGTGGCCACTGTTTGCTGATTGGCGTCCCCGGTCTGGCCAAAACCTTACTCGTTAGCAGCTTGGCCAAATCGCTGGACCTCGTTTTCAATCGCATTCAGTTCACTCCTGATTTGATGCCAACAGATATCACTGGCACCGAAGTTATCCAAGAAGATCGCTCGACTGGTCAACGTAGTTTTCGCTTTATTCCTGGCCCGGTCTTTGCCAATGTCGTCTTGGCTGACGAGATCAATCGCACCCCACCCAAAACGCAAGCTGCACTACTGGAAGCCATGCAGGAAAAGCAAGTCACTGTCGCAGGCCAGCGCCATCGCCTGCCGCAACCCTTTTTCGTTTTGGCCACCCAAAACCCAATCGAACAAGAGGGAACCTATCCGCTTCCAGAAGCGCAACTCGACCGATTCATGTTTAATGTCTTGGTCGATTATCCAAGCGATGAAGAAGAACTGGAAATCGTGTTACAAACTACAAGCGACCGCCAGTCCTACGTCGAGCCACAACTCAACGCCGATACGCTTCAACGCATGGTGCAGCTGGTTCGTCGTATCCCGGTTCGGCGATCGGTTGCCCAATTCGCGATCGAACTCGCTCGCCGTTCACGACCATCCGGAACCGATATCCCCGATGTCACTCGCCGTTACGTTGCGTGGGGGGCAGGCCCTCGAGCCAGCCAATACCTTGTACTAGGGGCGAAATCCCGAGCCGCTTTGCATGGCCGCACCCACGCAGACCTCGACGATGTGCGAGCAGTGGCCTATCCAGTGCTGCGGCATCGCATTCGCACCAACTTCCAAGCTGAAGCGGATGGTATCTCAGTAGACAAGATCATTAGCGAAATATTGCAGTCGGCAGAACGAGCCTCGGAGGCATTACTTAATCGTGAATACGCAGGCCAAGTATTTCGATCCGCAGACGCTCGCTAAAATCCGTTCCATCGGATTGCGAGCTCGCTATTTGGTCGAAGGTTATGTCACAGGGATGCATCGAAGTCCCCATCAAGGACGGTCGATCGAATTTTCGCAACATCGCGAATACGTCCCCGGCGATGACCTGCGCCAAGTGGATTGGAAAGTGTATGGCCGAACCGACAAATTTTATCTCAAGCAGTATGAAGCTGAGACAAATTTGATTTGCCATGTTCTTCTCGATGGCAGTGAAAGTATGTCGTATAAAGGGCCTTCCTCCAGCCTTTCCAAACTGGAATACGCCCAGCTCACCGCAGTCTCATTTGCCTATCTTGTATTGTCACAACAAGATGCCGTCAGCATGACATTGCTGGCCGATCAAGTCATTCAACAAATAACGCCGAGCAACTCACCGGCTCAGCTCAATAATGTCATTGGTCTTTTGGATTCGCCGTTGCCAAAGCGAGCAACCTCACTAGAGCCGGCCCTGAAAGACGCAGCTTCGCGGCTTAAGTCACGAGGCGTTGTTGTACTGATTAGCGATTTCTTGGACGATGCCAACAAGATATTGCAAGGCCTACAACACTTGCGATATCAACGGCACGATATCGTCATGGTGCATATCCTCGACGAAGCAGAAGTTAACTTTCCCTTCGATCAAACGTCGCGATTTAACGGCCTTGAGGGTTGGGACCCAATTGTGGCCGATCCTCAGAGTTTGCGAGCTGCTTATAAGAAGGAAGTTGAGTCACACATCAAGAAGTTGCGTGAAGGGGCCCGCAGCCTCGAAGTCGACTACCAGCTCATGCTTACCGACCAACCGCTGCACTTAACACTGCCCCATCTCCTCGCTCAGCGACGGAGGAGACAATAAGTCATGGGCTTCTTGGAGATAGAATCCGCATTCAGCCATTTGAGCTCTTTTAATTCCAGCAGCCTTTGGAGCAATCCGCTGTTGGCATCGGGCTTTATCTCAACGTGGATGTTATGGTGGTCTCTCGCGGGCCTGATTCCTATCGCTTTGCACTTTTGGTTTCAGCGTCAACGTCGCGAAATGACTTGGGCCGCGATGCAGTTCCTTGTGGCCGCGATCCAAAAACAATCGCGGCGAATTCGCCTACAACAACTACTACTGCTCCTGCTGCGAGTTGCCATTTTGGTCGTGCTCGCCTTAGCGGCCGCCCAACCGTTCCTGTCCAGCCGCGAACCGATGTGGAGCGGAATAACTCGGCCGCCGATATTGTGGGTAGGAGTCATCGACACTTCCTATTCGATGCAATACAGAGACTCAACTCGACAGTCGCGATGGGAACAAGCGGTCAACAAGGCTCGCGAAATGATCGAGCAATTGCAACCGGGTGATGGTGTCCTTTTATTGACATTGGGGACTCCACCGAAAACCATTTTTTCAGAAGCCACATTCGATCGTACAACCGCGCTGTTGGAGTTGGCCAAACTGACACCAACAGCGGAAGGGGCAGATCTAATCAGCACCGTTTCGGTACTGGAAGATCTTCTAGATGACAATCGCCGTACGCATCCCGAACTCATTCACCATCAAGTTGTGTTCTTCACAGATACAGCCGGTGAAACGTGGAATACGCCCCCGTCATCGGCACTTGAATCGGCCTTGCAAAGCATCACTCAAGGAGCCCAACTCTCTATCGAACGTATTGGTGATGCGAAACAAGATAATGCGGCAATTACCGACTTTCACATCGACCTCTCCCGACCGCTACAAAATAAGGAAGTCGCCTTTATTGCGGAAGTTGCTAACTTATCGTCCGATTCAGACCTAGAAACCACGGTGCAACTTTGGCTGGACAATCAAGCTATTCAAAGCGAAACCATCCAACTCACTCCACGTGAACGCAAACAAGTTCGTTTCCAACAAAGATTCTCGGATTCAAAACTCTATCGGCTTGAATCTCGAATCACTGCCGATGGACTCAATCTCGATGACCGTCGAAGTTTGCTGATGGCGACGCGTGCGGACGCAAAAATACTCTTGCTCGAAGACCTCCCCGGCCAAGCAAAGTACTTAGATCTAGCTCTTCGCAATCCTATCACTGCCACGGATAAATGGAACGCCACGACTGAGGTTGTACAAGTCGCAGACTGGCGTGATATCAACCTGCAGAATATCGACCTTGTGATCTTGTGCAACGTTTCGACATTACCAGACCAACTACCGAATCTACTGCGAGACTATGTGCAGCGAGGTGGCAAACTGCTTGGTTTCTTGGGCGATCGCATCGATCCGGTTCAGTATCAACGCCTCACGCAACTCGATTCTCCAAGCCAGCAAGGGACTCCATTCCTTCCATTTCAAATTACAGCCCCCTCACCCTTGTCGGTTTACACATTAGATCCAAGAAATTACGAAAGCCCTTTCCTGAAAATATTCCAGGACTTCCCTGACAGCGGATTATTAACGACCCCCATTTTTCGCTTTTGGAAACTTGATACAGCCCAAGAGCTCCCCGAGAATCTTCGCATTGATTTAGCCACGACGGATCATGAACCGTTGCTCGTAACCTACAACTACGGCAATGGTTCCGCAGCATGGTGGCTCACTAGCCCAACTCCTCAGCCGGCCACCATCGGTGATCCGGAACCTTGGAATGCAATGGCCGCGTGGCCCAGTTTTTTGCCATTGATCCGCGAACAGGTCAACTTCTTAACCCGCCCTAGCGACAACCAAACCCAACGCCTAGTACGCGACCCTCTGCAAGGCTACCTGCCTCCCGAGCTCACCGACGAACAAATCAATCTAATGCGTCCAGACCGACGAACCGACTCCATTCGCCCGCTTCCGCCACAGCAAGACGGTTACCGACCATGGGTATACGCCGATAATGATCAACCTGGATTTTATGAATTACAAACTCCGCAGTCGACAGTCGCTATGACCAACGTTTTCGCAGTTAATGTCGATACGCGTGAAAGCGACTTAACTTCGGACGGCGCTCAAAAATTTCGAAAATGGTTCTCGAACGCCAGCCTCGGTCAAACACTTGCCAACCCGGCATCAGACATTCCGTCCCCCGACAAACTCACCTCAACAACCGAAACGAATGCCCCACAAAATCGTCAATCGATTTTCCATTGGTTCTTGGGTACCCTCTTTGGATTACTGTTGACAGAATCGCTCGTTGCATTCTGGCTTGGGAGATCGCGTTCATGAGATTTCCTATCGCCGAGGTGTTATCTACAGAGAGCCAACTAGTGCATGGCTGGACGTTGCCGCTCTGGCTCACCAGCCTGCTCACACTCTTCGTCATTTTATTCGCGCTGGCTTTGTATCGATTCGAAACAGGCAACAAGAGTATTCCGCTCCGTCTTGCTCTTGCATTTCTTCGCGCATCACTGCTGGGACTTACACTTTGGATGTTGGCGGCATACGCAATCCAACCATTTCGTTCTGAACGCCCAGAGCTGGTCCTGGTAGTAGACGCGAGCCAAAGCTTGCAGACTGTTGCGGACTCGGACAGCGGGGGAAAAACATATTCACGCTTTGAACAACTCAAAGAAGAACTTCTCAGAAACAATGCTGCCTCGCTGGCCGCACTGAACGAAAAATATCAATTGAAGCTGATCATTGCAGGCCAACAAGCCAAAGTAAATGCAACCGATTTGCCCGGCATCCTTAAGAGCCTAAACGAAATCTCACCCGACCAGCCTAACAGTCGCTTAGGTGCGTCCTTGCAACAAGTATTGGAACTTCAACGCGGTCGCCCAACCTCAGCGATTCTGTTTGTGAGCGATGGGATTAACACCGAAGGCATCAACCTTGCTGAGGCTGCAGCACTGTTTCGCGCAGCCAATCTACCTGTATTTTCGATCGGTGTTGGAACCGATAAAGCGGAACCCGATATTCAACTCGCAGATGTTATGTCCGACTCTATCGTGTTTGTTGGCGACACCATCCAAGTCCCTTTCACATTGCGGCTACAGGAAATTGGGACACAATCGATCAAAGTTCAAGTTCGGAATGCGGACAATAATGCTTTGCTTTCAGAGCAAACAGTGAATGGGCAAAGCGGCCAGGACTTGGCATCGGGAACGTTGACATTTAATGCGGAACAGCCGGGCAATTTACGGATGGTTGTTGAAGCGTTACCGGTTCCAGGCGAAAAACTGACCGATAACAATTCACTACAACGCACCATTGAAGTTCGTGATCAAGCCATTCAGGTTTTACTGGTACAACAAGCACCTTCCTATGAGTTTCGTTTCCTCAAGAGTCTATTGGAAAGAGCTCGTCAACCTGGCTCACCAGACAAGCCCACCTTTACGCTAACGTCGGTCTTACTGGAAGGTGATCCCCGTTATGCCGATCAAGACAAATCGGCCGAACGCTTGCTCCCCGTTAGCTTCGACCAGATCAGTAAATACGATGTGATCATATTGGGCGATGTCCAGGCCAATCAAATCGGCTTAGCTACACTACAAGCGATGGAACGAGCCGTGAATCAACAAGGGAGTGGCTTGATCGTTATTGCCAGCGATCCAAGCAACTATACATCGATCGTCAATTCAACACTGCAACGATTGCTACCTGTTGAACCTTCATCACGTGTGGAGGACCGAGCAAGCGTGACAGCCGATGATTCCGTTTTTCGTTGGAACATGACCCCGCTTGGCCAAACAGCACCACCTTTACAATTGGATTCAGATTCGACTCGCAACGTGGCTATATGGCAACAACTTCCTCCGCTGCATTGGTTTGTTGATATCGGCCAACCCAAGGCGGGGAGTTTGCTGTGGGCGACTCACCCCAACGCGATTGGACGCGAGTCGATACCACTCTTGGTTGCTCAATATTTCGGAAAAGGTCGCGTCATGGTGCAAGGCACCGACGAAACATTCCAATGGACAAGTCACTTTGGTGATGATGTCTATTACCAACGTTATTGGAACCAGGTAATTCGCTGGTTAGCTCGAGGCAAACTCTCAGGCTCTTCTTCCGCCAAACTGAGTTTTGATCGAAATGAATATCGCACGGGAGAAATGGTTGGCATCAGCGTCAAGTTCCAAGGGAGTGTTCCGCTTCGCGAAGGAGAAAATGCGGAAGCAATCCTTCAAATGGATGGTGGGCAACGTCAGCCAGTAACATTACAGCGTCAAGGAAACGATGGCAGTCTATATCGCGCTAACATTCCTAACCTCTCGGTCGGGACCTACAGAGCCGTGCTCATTAAACCGGCGTTACAACCACCACCTGCGGCTGAAGTCACCGTTGCGCCACCGCTTAGTGAGCTGAGCAAGACTCGAGTCGATTGGAAATCGATGCGTTCATTGGCCGAAACAACTCAAGGTAAGTTTTTGCCGATCGGCCAATGGTCGCAAATTACTGAGATACTTCCAGCGGGTAAAACGATTCGCCTACAACCACTCCCCATGATCCCATTGTGGAATCATTGGTTGGTACTGACATTATTCACCGTTTTGATTTCGACAGAGTGGCTGCTTCGTCGCATAGCGCGAATGCTGTAGCTCCGTCACGACTTTAACGCCCCACTTGCTGCCAGGCAGCGCAATGTAAGGACTATTGAGTTTGTCTGCGATTGCGATAGGAATATTGGTAGTACTTCGAGTGCTATTCAGTAGTTTGGCCAACGTTTTCCAGAAGAAATTGGTGGAACGTGTGGGCAATGCGCGAATCGTTGTAACCTCTTCGTTGTTCATCGTTTCTTGCATGGCTACCCCCGGCCTTTTATTCGCACCTTGGGACAAGCTTTCTACTACGTTTTGGATTTCATGTATCGCTGCTGCTGTGCTCGATGTTCCCGGTAATGTGCTACTGGTTGGCTCGTTAGGAAAATCCGACCTTTCGCTGGTTGGACCTTTGAATAGCCTCAAGCCCGTGGTGGGGATGTTTTTAGCGATGTTACTTCTCCGCGAATTTCCTTCTGCATTAGGTTTGGTTGGCGTAGGAGTTCTGGCTGTGGGAACATGGTGTTTAGCAGCGACGGCGGAAGCCTCAACGGGTCGAAAGGGGATCGCTTGGCTCTGGTCACCAGCGGCCCGTTGGCGTTATGGAGCGTTATTCTTCACCTCCGCAGCAGCTGTATGTATTAAACCGGCCGTTCTTATTGGAGGCACCTGGCCAACCTTCGCCGTTTGGTCTTGGCTGTGTACGCTTCTCTCCTTGCTCTGGATCCGAGTTGCTATTGGCCCGCAAGTGATTCAAGCGATGCTTCACCGCGACCATTGGAATCTCACCCTAATTGGATCGGGGATTTGTTTTTGCGGCTTGCAAGGTCTATCGATTTGGTTGTTCCAATTGATTCCGGTCAGTTATGCCCTCGCGCTGTTTCAACTGAGTGGCCTGTTCAATGTCTATTTGGGTCACAAATTCTTTGGGGAATCGAATGGTTGGCAACGGTTTGCCGTTTCCATCGTAATGTTGATCGGGGCCGCGTTCATCATTTTGGGCTAAAGCTGGGTTCGATGCTTAACATTTGTTATATTAAGAGTAACGTTGGATTGTTTTTTGTTCAGAGGTTGGCCGAGTGAGCACAACACAGATCCCCGAATCATCGCCGGGCAATCTTGCCGTAGATGCCAAACCAGTTGCCAATCGCGACTCGGTTCAGGCCGCTACGTTGCTCCAACAAATCGATCGACTTTTGATTCAATCCGAACGCTATGTTTGGCTCCATGCGATCTCGACTTGGCTTGCCATCACGTTATTGGGCCTCGGGGTTTTTGTTGCCGTCGATATACTTTTTCGTTGGCAAGATCCGGGTATGCGTTGGCTGTGCTGGTTGGCTTGGCTGGCTCTCGCGAGCGGCACGGGCATTTGGTGGGCCAGAAGAGCTTGGCGATTTGTGGCACTCTCCAAGCCACGCCGGCGCGAACGAATGAGTTTGCAAATCGAACGCTTGTTTCCGAAAGCTCGCTACGAAATTGCTTCGGCGATTGCTTTCGCACAACAATTGGAATCAACGGCCACTCCAAATCAATCAGCGTCGGACGCCATCGGCTCATTGAAATTGAAACAAGAGTCCATGAAACGTTGTGCGCAGCTGTTGGCTGAACTTCCGATTCAACAATGCATCGATCGTCGGCAACCCTTCACACAATTGAGCTTATTCCTCGGCCTCGCCGCCGCTTTCGCCATTGCAACTTTATTCGCTCCCGCTGTTCCTTTAGCAGCCAACCGCTTGCTCGCCCCTTGGCAAGCACTTCAATGGCCGCGAGTCAATCAATTGCAATTCGTAAACCTCCCTACGGTAATCCCAGCGGGAGAAGATTTGTCTTTGCGAGTAGTTGATGAAAATGAACAATTACCGACATCAGTTCAACTCGAAGTGCAATGGCCGACCGGCTCCAACTCTAATGAGCCCTTGC
The DNA here is from genome assembly GCA_017303505.1 of Planctomycetota bacterium. Classification (GTDB taxonomy): domain Bacteria; phylum Planctomycetota; class Planctomycetia; order Pirellulales; family Pirellulaceae; genus JAFLCP01. Next base: position 44,859 of record JAFLCP010000048.1, read on the forward strand.
GCAGCGAAACATTGGAGATGAAAATTGTCGAGGATGCCGCTCAATTGTCCTTACCTGGCTCTAGCCTTGCCCCCAATGGCGCGCAAAACAAATTGAAACTGCGAGCCAAAGGTGGTGACGATCAGTCGATGCCCTGGCAAGAAATCGTCATCGCCGATGTGCCGCAACTAAAATCGTTCTCCATTCGTATTGATCCGCCAGCCTACTCGGGACAAGTTAGCTCCGAGGTATCTGCTCAGTCTGTTCGTGCTCTCACTGGAAGTCGTGTATTCATTCAAGGCAGTTGGACGGCGCCCGTTCAATCTGCAGTGATTGAACGCTGGGCTACATTACCGTCAGCGAACGCGCCCACTTCAAACAATGAATCTTCCAGCCCAACGGCCGGACCATCCGAACCTGCCGATATCGCCCAATTAAAACTTGGGGCTCAAGGAAGCGAATTTGTACTGCAAGCGAATGAAAATTCATTTCCATTAGCGATTGGAAACACTGGGCCAGTCGGGATCCCCATTTACCAATCGACGGAAATTGCTATCCGTTGGACATCGATCGATGGAATCGATGTTGTTGGACCAAAATGGACGATTCAAACGATTCCTGATCGAGCTCCGACACTTGAGTTACTAAAGCCACTCGATGAACAACCAGTGACTCCAAGCGCGACGATTCCCTTAGAAGCGACTGCGGCGGACGACCTTGGCTTACAGTCGATTTCATTAAACTGGAAATGGATTGGAAGCAAAGGAACGGAAGTTGCCAAAGATGCTGACAAGGAAAATTTGTGGAGCCTCGATCCGTCGAACTCAACCACAGACGCCACATCCAACCTCAGTCAGAAGATCGAGCGAACATGGACAATTCCAGACACCGCTTCGGCGCAAGGCATTACAGGCTTAACCCTCTGGATTGAAGCCACCGATAACGCCAATCAATCGGCACAGAGCAAATCTGTCACCCTCCGTTTTACCACACCCGAACAAACGCTTGCAGAACTAGCCCAACGCCAGACCGACATTCGAAACAAGATTGAGCAATCATTGCAACAACAGCGCGAGGCTGCCTTGCCAATTACCAGCGGCATGGAAATGTTGCAACGAAACGGCGAACTGCAACAACAAGACCGAGATGCCTTGCAGAGTTCAGCTCGCAACCAAAAGAACTTGCGATCAGCGCTTACTCAAGATCGCAATTCGGTCAAATCAACTTTAGAATCGATCGCAGAACAATTGAATGCGAACAATTTGGGGGAAACCAATCTGGCCCAGGAGACACAAGCTCTGCTGGAACGTTTGAAACAACTTGACTCAACTGACCTTTCCACAGCACAACAATCTGTTGCCAAAGCGTCACAGTTAGCGAACGACTTGGCGCGCGCCGATTCGTCGAAAGAATTGACACAATCCCTGTTGGACCAGTTGAAGGACTCTAATTCGGCCCAGTCCAAGATAGCCGACAATTTGCAACAGATGCTCGATTCACTTTCTCGAACCGAAAGCCTTCGTCAATCTCAAAGCGAGCTTTCTGATATCGCTCGCAAGCAACGCGACCTTCATGAGCGAACCGAACAATTGCAGCGTTCCACTTTGCTTGCTCCTAACACTGCAGGACTCAATTCTGAACGGACTCGCCTCGAAGTAGCCCAAAGCGAACTCGCACGTGAGGTTGAGCGAATTCAGCAACAATTGCGAGACGACTCGCAAGCCCTAGAAAAGAACGCACCACAGCTAGCGGAAAGCACCGCGAAATTGGCCAATGAACTCGATGCGGCAGGACTTTCATCCAAAATGCGTGAAGCTAAAGAAGGCGTCCAAAAAAGCAATTTTGATAACGCCCTGGAACAGCAACAAGCTGTGATGGACTCTTTGGCACAAATCTTAGATCAGTCGACTCAATCGACTCAACCAACTCTCGGGCAACTCGAACAAGCCCTGTCGGGGGCCCAAGAGGCATTATCGAACATCGCCAATCAACAACAAGATCTTTCTGATGCCATCGCCGATCGCAACAATACCTCCGAAGATAAACGCGCACAACAAGTCGCATCGCAAGCCAATCTTCGCTCGAACACCGAACAAATGGTTCAACAATTGGAGAACTTGCTAGGAGAAAGTTCGATCGAGGACCTATTGCAGGCTGTCGAAGATCAACAAACAGCGGAAGCTTCCTTGCAAGAAGGAAAACAGTCTGAGGCAGAGAAATCGGCTCAGGATGCCGCGGATCGTTTACAGCGAACAGCCGATATGCTCGAAGATTTGTCGCTAGAAATTCAACAGGAAAACATTGCTGATCAATTGCAACGCTTGCGTCCACTGGTCGACCGACTCTATAGCGAAGAAGCACAGTTAGCCACGGACTCAAATAGTTCGTGGAACCAAGTCGATCCGGCATTAAAAGACTCGTTAGCCAAACGCGCTGACATTCCAGAAGACGTCAAAATCGCTTTTGAGCAAACGGCGCGCGAATATGCCGCTCGGCAACTAGCGCTGCGGCAGTTGCTGGCCAGGGCAGAAAATGAACTGAGAGTTCTGCCTGCGTTTCAGCTAGTAACCGAAGCGATCTTGGCCGATATGGATCAAGCCGTCGCGGGATTCGAACGCAGCCAATATGAAGAAACCGCCTTGCCCGCAGTGGATGCCGCTCAGCGCCGACTCAAGCAATTGCAGGAAGCCATCGCTGAAAGCAAACCGCAAGAAGACCAACCACCAGAAGAAAATGAAAATGAGAACGAAACTCCAGAGGATGCCCAAACCCAACCACCTTCGCGCGCTCCCTTGGCCAGCCTCAAGCTATTGCGTAGCTTGCAACAAGACTTATTGCGCGAGACTCAAGAACTTGAGGAAACATCCCAATCCAATGAGCTATCTGCGGCCCAACAACGTCGCTTGAGTCAACTTGCCGACCTTCAACAGAAGTTGGCCGAGCAAGTGGAAAAATTGGCGAATGAGATCGGACGCAACCGCGAAGCTCCTCCACCCGAAAAATGAAACTTACACAGAGGCTTCTTCCCGCAACGGAAGCTCAATTCATAAGAATCGAATATGCTGTACGCTAACCTAAAAAAACCTGCAGGCCGATACCTAAGAAACTGCGTAATTCGCGTGACGACGATCGGTTTACTATGCGCCATCTGCTTTTTCTCCAGCAACCCCTGTCTCGCCCAACAACCACCTGAATCAGATTCCGATATTCTTTCTGAAGAGCTCTTGAAAGATATCGTGCCGAAAGATCTAGGCGAATCTGCTGACAATGCAGATGCCAACAAGGCAAATAGTTCCGGGGCAGGGCGGTCGTTCGGGGCAGGTGAAAATCCATTCGAAGTCATTTCTCTTGGAATGCTAACGGCCTCCAAATATTTGCGCGAAGGGCAAACAGGGAGCACAACTCAAGATGTCCAGAACAATGTTCTCCTGCGGCTCGATGAGTTGATCGAACAATCAGAAAAGCAATCGAAGAAACCCCGCTCTTCTCAATCATCTTCTGCATCGCAGCGGACAGCGAAGCGTCAAACTCAGCCACAACAATCCAAAGAAACATCAAAACAAAGAGCCAATCAACGCACCTCAGCTGACGGTGGTCAAGAATCAGAAGATCAAGGCGAACAGCAACGTCAGTCCCAAGACCCGCAGGATGGGAATCAAGAATCCGATATGCCCAACGGAAATGGTAAACAGGCTCCCGATGGCTCTCGATCCTCCAAAGCCGATCTCGGTGATGCAAAAGCATTGCAACAAGGTGTTTGGGGACATCTTCCCGAACGCATTCGGCAACAAATGATGTCGCGAATGGTGGAACGCTTTTTGCCGGAGTACGAAGCTTCGATTGAAGAGTATTTCCGCAAGTTAAGCGATTCGGAAGAGGAATCGCAGAAACCATGACAAGTCGACGAGATTTCTTGTTTCGCTCATCTGCACTCGGATCCTCGTTGCTAATATCCGCCACTACACCGCCGTTCGTTTGGGGTGCGCGTGATGATTACGACAGCGTTTACACCCGTCGCGTAGAACAGGCAGTCAATACGGGCATGGATTACCTATTGAGTCGTCAAAACTCTGACGGCAGTTTCCGTTCCAGTCGTTGGGGACGCAATGTTGCAGTCTGCGGACTTGTCGGTTTGTCGATGCTCAGTCGCGGTGTACGTTCGGGTCAAGGTGATCAAGGTAAAGCGGTGCGTGGGATTGGCGAATATATTCTGCAAGCTTGCCAAGACAGTGGGTTCATCTCGATCGAAGGAACTTCCAGTCATGGGCCGATGTACGAACACGGCTTTGCAACACTCTTCCTCGCGGAACTGTATGGCGCCGATAAAGTACTCGACATTCGCGATCGACTTTCCAAGGCGGTGGAGCTGATTGTTCGCACGCAAAACGGTCAGGGAGGCTGGCGATACGAACCACGGCCAATCGAAGCGGATCTCTCTGTCACCGTTTGTCAAATCATGGCCTTAAGGGCCGCGCGCAATGCGGGAATTTATGTTCCCAACGAAACGATTGATAAAGCTCTCGATTACGTTCGCCGCAGTCAAAACCCAGATGGCGGCTATATGTATCAACTTAGCGGAAGTGAAAGCCGCTTTGCATTAACGGCGGCAGCCATTGTCGCGCTCAATAGTGCCGGGGTCTATGAAGGCGATGACATCAATCAGGCGTTCTCTTTCTTAGATTCGAACTTTGACAACAACCGTACTCTCCAACGCAACACGTATTTCTATTACGCACATTACTATT
>JAFLCP010000049.1 GCA_017303505.1 Planctomycetota bacterium
AACTCCTTTTTACAAGACTCTGCAACCATCGTGGTTCTAGGCTCTTGTATTAAGTAATGGTCTACCAAAGAATATGGGATCGCGCTAGACTATTTATTTACCCCAACATCGCGCGCGGGCCGTGGGTTGCCGTAGAGTGGGTATTCACAGAAATATCTATTGAGCTTTGATGATCCAGCGGTGTTGATCAAGAAGCGATTTACAGATTTCGGCGTGGCGGCAAAGCGGCCGTCGAAGCCAGAAGTCCACCCACTAACGCAATGGCAACCATTAACATCGAAAATGCAAAATCGATCCCCGCAACAGTTTCGCGATTTACCAAGGCAGTGAAACTTCGATAACCGAGCGAGCCGGGAACCAAGATCAACATACTGGGATTCAATGGGATCAGGGCAGGGCGGTTGTAAATTCGGGCGTAGAGATTCGAACCGCATCCGACCGCAAAGGCGCCTAAGAACGAACCAAACTCTCCTCCCGCCGCCTTAGCGCCAAAATACGAAGCAGCAAAACCAACAATACTGACGCAGAAAATCACTGGCCATTGACGCGTGCGAGCTCGGAATAAAACGGCAAATGCAGCTGGCGCGGCAAACACTGCCAACCACCACGCCCAAGATGGTAGCGGCCACAGAATCTCCGATGGTATGTCGCGCCACGTCCCCAATATTCTCCATGCCAATGCCACTCCAACCACTAAGGTGAGCAACTTGGTAATAGCACCAGCGGTACGCGCGACACCCGCAGATAAGTGCCCCATGGCTAACTCAGTCAACGCAACAGTTAACTGCAAACCCGGCAGTAGCACCACGACGGAGGCAAGTGTCGCTAATCGATCATCAAGTGGTGACACAAAGTGTGCGATGAAGAGCGATACCGTCGCGGCAAAGAACCCTGCTAAGGGCGCGAAAAGACCATTGTCCCCTCCGAGCTTGGGGAGCAGCGGTTCTACCAAAGCCAAGAACAAACCGAGACTTAACGCTACTAAAACCTCAACAGCTCCCGCACCAAAAAGAACCGCAACCACTCCGCACGCTACGCTACAGGCCGCCGATGTTGCGAACCAGCCATAAGGTGGTGGAGCAGCCGCTACCGTTTCCATGCGAGCTAGCGCCGTCGTTAAATCAAGACGCCGCGCTTCCACATCTTCCAAAATCTCATCGAACTCAATCAGCTTACTCGCGTCTACCTCACCAGCATCGACGCGTCGCAACAATGTTCTTTCTTGATCCCCCGTGCCAAACGACACGATCAACGCAGTCGGTGTGTAAAGATACACACTAGGTGTCGCCAATGTGTTTGAGAACTCGACCATCACGCGTTCGAGTCGATGCGAGGGTGTGCCGTATCGGTGCAATAGTTCGGCGGTACGCACCAAGAATGCTTGCCGTTGACGCTCAGGGATTTTCAACCAATAGTCGTCGAAAGGAGGAATAGGTGGCAAGGAGTCCATGGTTTAATGCACAATAATAGCCAGTTCGGTAAAGGCCTCTGTCACATGCAACTGCGTGATCGAAAGCGGCCTTGAACCTCGCCAAGGGTAAACTGAAAACAAGAAAATAGAGAACAAAACAACAGAGTGCGAAAATAGTAGAGAACAAATCGTCCAAACAGGGAAGCGGGACTAGCCGGATTTCTGGCTTAGTGCGCACAAAAGAAAGATATCTCGCCACCATTTGGCAAAAAAGGATTTTTGCTGTCAAATGCAAGACGCCTCGGTTTCCAAGTTTCTGCACCCCTGCGGTAGCTTTTAATGTGACGCATTGCCAAGCATTGGATTTGTGGATCGCATAGGGGAATCATGACGAATTCAGAACCGGAGCCAGGCGGGAACGCTATTGGGAAAGCGGGGGCTTACTTGTTAAACTGGTAAGAATTGTACGGCTCAGTTTGTAGAGTATCAGTGTGGCCAAACGAGAAGTCCAACAAGTAAACAAAACGGAAAACCTATACCACGAAGAAAGGAGCAAGTGAGGTGTCACAAGAATGGAATGAAGATACTGCGTTTACGGAAACGTGGAATGCAATAACACATGGCGGTGGCTTTTTGTTGAGCCTCCCCGCTGTGCTGGCGATGGTATGGTTGGCGGATAAGAAACATCCTGAATTGACCTGGGTTTGTTTGGCCTATGGTGCGAGCCTCTCTGCGGTTTATCTTTTCTCGACGTTATCGCATGCCGTTCGCAATTCCGAAATGCGCGCCCGCATGCGTGCTTGGGATCAAGGTGTCATCTTCTTGTTGATTGCTGGGACATATGCCCCATTCATTTATGGCTATACATCAGGCTGGGAACGAATCGCCACCATGTTCGGCGTTTGGATTTTGGCGGGACTTGGCTTTTATTCTAAAGTGATTGCCAAGCATCGCATCAACACGATGGTTCCCACTTTCTATCTGCTATTGGGCTGGGGGCCTGCGATGGTGTTGTTCCGTCATGTTCCCTGGGCATGTTTTGGATCCATGGCGGTCGGAGGGCTTTTGTATACTATCGGAACCATATTTTTACACCACGATCATCGTTCCTGGTTTTATCATCCGATCTGGCATGTTATGGTGATCTTAGCAAGTGCTTGCCACTACTTCGCTATCCTCTTCTTCATCGTGATATGATCCCACCTTGTGCAAAGGAGTGAGCCTGTGCTCGCTAATCCCTCCTCCGTCGTTCGACGCTCGCAATCTGCTTTGATTTCTGCACTATGCTGTTATTTTATCGCTGTTGTTTTGGGCTTCGATTGCCAGGCCTCTGAACCGAACTCTGCCACCGCACAAGATGCCCCTCCGAACATCGTGATCTTCTTCGCCGACGACCTTGGTGTTAGTGATCTCGGTTGTTACGGAAGAACAGAACATAAAACTCCCCGAATCGATCGCTTGGCGCAGGAAGGCATGCGATTTACTTGTGCCTATACGGCGCAACCGATTTGCTCACCTTCGAGAGCCGCTTTGATGACGGGTCTCTATCCGGCCCGGTTGCAACTTACCAATTTTCTCAATGGTCGTCCCGATGCGAATTCACAAAAGCTGCTCCAACCGATCATCCAAGGACAACTTCCACTCGAAGAAATTACGATTGCCGAGTTACTGAAACAAGCGGGTTATAAGACTGGCCTATTTGGCAAATGGCATTTAGGTAATGGTCGTTTTGGACCACAAGCTCAAGGCTTTGATATGGTCGTGATGCCTAAAGCGAACACACCTCCAACCTCTGCAGAAGGAGGCAAAGGGGAATACGAAACCACAGCAGCCGCCATTCAGTTTATCGAGGCGAATCAATCAACTCCTTTCTTTTGCTACATACCTCACAATACCCCGCACATTCCTTTGGCAGCGAAACCTGAGTTAGTTGAAAAGTACAAAGATACATTTCATCCCACATATGCGGCGATGATGGAAACGATGGATGATGTTGTAGGCAAAGTGCTAGACAAACTGGATGCACTTGGACTTACTGAGAATACGATCGTGATCTTCACCAGCGACAATGGTGGCCTGCACGTACTGGAGTTTCCCGGAACACCAGCTACACATTGCGCTCCTTATCGCGCGGGCAAAGGCTATTTGTATGAAGGTGGTTTGCGAGAGCCGTTCATCGTACGTTGGCCGAAAAATCTTAAGGGTGGGAAGGTCATTGATACGCCGATTTCTTTACTCGATGTTTTTCCGAGTTTATTGACGGCAGCGGGTTTGGCTCCCAACAAAGTCACAGGACCGCTTGATGGGCAGAGCTTTCTCACACTGGCTGATGAAGCTCAATCGCCAGAACGAACCTTCTATTGGCATTTCCCCAACTACACCAATCAAGGTGGTCGTCCTGCCTCAGCAATTCGACAGGGTAAGTGGAAGTTAATTGAACAGCTCGAAGATCATTCGCTGGAACTCTACGACTTGGAATCGGACATCAGCGAAACCAAAAATGTAGCTGCAGAGAACAAAGAAGTTGCCGATCGATTGGCGGCAGAATTGGATCGCTGGCGTAAGCAAGTGGGTGGGCAAACCCTCACGCAAAATCCGAATTTTGATGCGAACTTACATCGAGCACTATACATCGACAAAGATCCATCAAAATGGGTTGCCAAAGCGACGGCAACTGAAACTGCCGAAGGCTGGCAAGAATGGCGCAAAACTATGAACTCTGTCGTTGCAGGTCAGAAACCTAACGTGACACCTGCCGATGGCGAGATCCGTTTGCAAGCTCGCGATGCCCGGGTTCATGGAACTCGATTGCGATATGAACCTGAACCATACAAGAATGTATTGGGGTACTGGACCGAAGCTGGGCAGACTGGGACCTTACCTTGACCGAGCCTGGCGAATATGAGATCGAGGTCCAACAAGGCTGTGGAAGCGGTGGGGGCTCCGAAGTCGATATCCGTATCGGCGAGAAAGTCGTGTCATTTGTGGTTCAGGACACAGGCCACTTTCAAAAGATGATTCTCTTGACGCTGGATATCGGAGAACTCAAGGCAGGCCAACAGACTCTGGAGATCAGACCACGAACCAAGCAAGGGGTGGCCATTATGGACATACGTCGAATCGTGGTTCGCAAAAAAACGATCGCTAGAACTTAGGTGAGCTGAGTGACGTAGGCCTCTTGAACTTTGTTGCGGCGTACTTTGCGGACAGAGATTTTGAGGCCACCCTTTACGATCGATTCGCCCCCGCGCACTTCGCCCAACGTTTTGAGCTCACTGCAAATCCACTCGTTGACATTTTTGGCCTGCGTGTGATTGGCAATCTGCGACAGATTGATGTGAGTAACTGCATCAAATTTTTCGAGCGTTAGGCCACCACCGACAATCCAGTGCTTTTCAGTTCCACTGATATGGAAGGGTAAGCGGTCATATTCGTCACCGATTTCACCCACCAACTCTTCTAAAATATCTTCCAAAGTCACCATACCAACGATCTTGTTCCCACTGTTCCGAACTAAGGCGATATGCGTATGTTCCCGCATCATCTGCTCCAAACAAGTTGCGACAGGCAGCAATTCTTGGAATGAAGTTAACGGACGCAGAATCGACAATACAGAGGCTTTTTGTGGATTGAGATGCAATGCAGACATGATGTCTTTCATGTTCACATAGCCGATGATCGATTGCGGATTCTCTTTGCTTGAGACGACTGGAAAGCGAGTATGCATATCCAAGTGAGCGCGTTTCAGATGCTCCGCGAGTGAACCGGTGACTTCGAGCGTGGTGATGTCATCAACACCAACCATGATGTCACGAACAGGACGCGATGGCATCTCCGTTGCGTTCTGAATAATACGCTCTTCTTGATGCCCGATAACACGTGAAGCGCGAGCGAGTGCGGCGATACCGCGCAACTCTTGAAGTTGAACTAATTCTAACTCCGCATGATTGTCGTTGGATTTGGTTCGATGCCTTTCTCCAAGTGACATGATGCCCATCACGATCGCTTCAAACATTCGAACGGCAGGCCATACGCTGTATAAGAACCATCTCATCGGCGTTGAGAGTTTCAAGCAAACCCACTCAGCATTTCGCAATGCAAAGACTTTGGGAATCAATTCACCAGCGATGATAGTCACTACGGTCAACGGTAGAACCACAGTTACAATCGCGATGACTTCGGAGAATCGTTCGGAGAACCCGAAGGATTGCACAAATAGAGGTGCGATTTTCTCTTCCGCACTTGCGCCACCCACGGCAGCTGCAACTGCCCCGACCAAGGTGATGCCAAGTTGCACCACGGCCAGACTCGCTTCCATGTTTTCTTTCATGTACAAAGCGGAACCCGCCCCAGCGACATGACGCTCGGTCAGCTGCTTCAATTTCCCGACGGAAATCGAAGCCAGGGCGATTTCATAGCCCGCGAATACACTGTTGACAGCGATCATCATGAACATGACCGCTAGTTCAATACCAAACATGGAAGTTACTCAAGTTCGAAAAGACCGAATAATCCATTCGATCGACACAACCAGTGCCTTGCGCATGGATTACGGCCTGTACAATGGGCAGTTGGAGTAACCTAGCATTTTCTTAGCGGGTGCAACGAAATATGTGCGGAGTTGCACAAATTCTTGCTCTAAGGCCGGACAGCTGGTGTGCAAATGGGACTCAGAAGAGATAACGGAGTATCAATAAGCCTCGATTTTGGGCGTTTTTCCAGCGAATTTGCCCGACTTGTCACCTTTTCACCTTAGGGATACGATCAAGCATTATTTGGTTTTTCTCCTACCGCTACGATTTCTTTCCGTCTTTGGACGCTGTTTATAGGGATCTCTCAGATGAAGTACTTGTGCAACGACAAATTGGTCATTCTCGGCGCTGGGGGAATGATTGGCTCCAACCTCATGCAATCCGCGCTAACGATGGGCCTCACCCCAAACGTCTGCGGCTATGACCCGTTCGAGCCAGGTCTTAAAGGCGCCGCTGAAGAAATCTATCACTGTGCCTTTCCAGGTGCACGCGTTACCTGGACGACCGACATCAAAGAAGCCTTGACCGGCGCCAAGTATGTTATCTCTTCGGGCGGTGCGCCTCGCAAAGATGGCATGACTCGTGAAGACCTACTGCGTGGTAACGCTGAAATCGCAGCTCAGCTGGGGAAAGATCTTAAAGCATACTGCCCAGATGTAAAATTTGTTGTCATCATCTTCAACCCTGCCGACATCACTGGTTTGATCGCTTTGGTACATTCGGGCTTGGCTCCTGAAAAGATCAGCACCCTCGCTGCGCTGGATAGCACACGTCTGCAAACCGCGTTGGCCCAGCACTTCAAAGTTCCACAAGATGAAGTCACTGGTTGCCGCACGTATGGTGGCCATGGCGAACAAATGGCCGTGTTTGCATCAACCACCAAGATCTCAGGCAAGCCACTGAGCGAATTGATTGGCACCGATAAACTCACCAACGAGCAATGGACCGCATTGAAGGGCCATGTGGTACAAGGTGGCAAAGCGATCATTCAATTGCGCGGCCGCTCTTCGTTCCAAAGCCCTTCTCATCAATCGGTCGCCATGGTCCGAGCTGTTATGGGCGGTGATGCGTTTCCTTGGCCAAGTGGTTCATTCGTGAACTCGGGTGAATTCAAACACATCTTGATGGCGATGGAAACCACATTGGATGCCAACGGTGTTCATTACAAGATGCCTTCCGGCACCGAAGCCGAAATGAACGAATTGCGAGTTTCTTATGGCCACCTCTGCAAGCTGCGTGACGAAGTGATCGGCTTTGGATTGCTCCCTCCAACCGATCAATGGAGCAGTGTGAACAAGAATCTGTAGGGGGCAGGAGTTCCGCTGCGGCGAGACACTCACGAATTACGACGTCCAACTACAACCTCGCAAAGCTTCGGCAATGCGAGGTTTTTTTGTGGGTCGGACGTTGTACTGGGCGCCGAGGTCGTCGTTATCGATTTTGGCACTGGATGCAATGGGCCGGGGTGCTGCGAGACGCTGCGAATTACGACGACGAATACGACGACAAATTACGACGTACAAAGTAAGAGCTACGAAGCCCAACTGCGTAAATTTGCAGCAATGCAGAGGTCGTTTTCGTATTTCGTTTCACTTCTACTCGAGCACTTTGTGATAGCGGATTTCCACCGCTAACGCCTCGAGCCCATCCGGCATCACGTTGTACGCTTGCAGCACCAGATGCTCTGGATCATCCAATCGAAACACGGTTCGCCACCCCCAGCGAGGATGGCCTTCACCGACATCATATTCACCAAAGACCGAGAAACCACTTTCGGCAGCTGGACCAACCGAATACAGAATTGCGTAGTTCATGTGGAAACTATCAAACCACGCGATTTCGAATCGGTTTCCGATGGCGTTATATGCGATCCATTCCACCCCATGACGTGGCTTACCTTGAATAGCTCCTTCGTATTCATGCTTGAGCATGTTTTTTCCAACGAGCGCCGATATCTCGCCTTCAACGGCAGAAACATCGGCCAGGACTCCAGGTTCGAACCACGTCGAACATTCACCTTTCCATTTACCGATCAACGCGGGAAGAAATTCTTGCGGTGTCATGTATGAACTCAACATGAAAGTTATAGGCCTCAATCGCTTCTATGTTGCACTATTGAACCCCAACAAGCTTCTCAGATCAAGGAAAATTACGCTGAAATCAAATCTGCACTATCCTATGAATGACCTGTTTTTTCGCTCGATCAAAACTAGGCTACCTGCTACTTCGATACCAATTGGCGATCTTGCGATTAGGAATACCGAGATGATACGCAAGTACACAGAGTTGATTGATGCAGGTTGTTCTAAGCACTCCTTTCTTTTGCCAACGGCGAGCTGAAGTTACGACCGAACTTGACATGAGTTTCAATGGACCATGACGCTGAACACGACGCACAAATTCGTAATCCTCCATGATGTCCAGTTTTCGGAAGCCACGCAACCGATAGAACAATGCGGACTCAACAAGCAGAGCCTGATCGCCGTAAGGCAACTTCAGCCAACGCGAACGCCACTCGACCAATCTTTCTAGCCAGCGATATTTGCGGGCTGGGTCATCGATCTGCAACCGGAAAGCACCCGCAACGGCCCCTTGAGATCGTATCGCCATACAGGCCTCAAAATAATCGGCCGGTAGTCGTGTATCAGCGTGCAAGAACAATAGGTATTCACCCGTCGCGATCGCGGCGGCGGCGTTTTGTTGCGCAGCCCGACCGCGCTGCTTCACCTCAATGATACGACATCCCCAGTCCCGTGCGATTTGACACGTCTCATCATTACTCCCACCATCCGCCACGACAATTTCGAGTCGTTCCTGTGGACGACCAACGCTCGATAATGTTCGCAATAGATTCTTGGCTTCATTAAGCGTCGGAATAATAACACTCAAACGACTAGGTACTGCGCCCCAAAGTTCGTCACCCACTTTCTTGCAATCAGAACTACCCTTTAAACAGAGTACATCCTCGGGATGGTCCACATCGGACAAACACTGCAAAGTTTGGTATCTCAATCGCGATGCACTGATACGATTTAGAGTTTGTGGGAAAACTTGCTCGGTGCTCCAGTGAATCTCCGAGAATAGAGCGCTGTGTAGCTGATTCATTCCGATGAGATAGTAGCCACCATCGTCGGCAGGCCCCAATACCACATCGCAGGTTTCCAATTTTCGAAATGCTGCTTGAAGATGACGGGCTTGAATATCAGGTGCGTCCGTTCCAATAACTACCACTCTCTTTCGACCACGCTTGAATGCATCATCTAGGGCGTCGGCCATCTTAATACCAAGATCGCCGTCTACCTGAGGATAAAAGTTCAAGGCATCACCCAGTTCGGCACCAAGAACAGCACCGAGTGCGGCACACATTTCATCCTCTGTACCACCTGTATAGTAGATGCTGACCGCCACACTCCCTTCAGCGCGAACTTTGGCAACTTGAGCCAGCGTTTGCGCGACCAAATAGCGGTATATAGCCGTCGCTCCAGCCTCGCCAAATGCAGGAATCAATCGAGTTTTGTTTTTCCCTACAGCAGGGAGGCGCGCAAAGATAATCAATTCATTGACGGGTTCAGCTGTCATTCAGGACTCAGTTATTGGAATGCACCCAGCGATGTGTTTGTTCCTAATGTCAATCATTCCACCAAACGCGAAACAACCCAGCAATTTACGCAGTTAGGCTACCGGTACAACTGGAACCGCAACCTGCTGTGCAACCAAAACAATGGTTATCTGTCGCGATTGGTAGGCCTATCAGATCTTCATCAGTGACTTGAGAGATGTGTAATCGCTTTCTTGAAACCTCAATTGATAAGTCGAGCATCTGGTTGAAGTCGCAATCGAAGAGAAAACCATTCCAGTCGACAGAAACCAGCGAACGACACATCAATCCATCTATCGTCGCTGGATTAAAATGATTTACGAGCTTATGCATGTAATCAGCGTACTTTTGACGGCGAACCAGATCATCCAAGTATCGACTGACGGGCATATTCGTAATGGTAAACAAACGATTAAAGTGTATGCCGTATCGAGAAAGCAGTTGCTCGCGATAATCATTTTCAAGCTTGCCTTGATCGGGAGGCAAACCTGTCCCAACGGGGTTGTAGACCAAGTTGAGTTGTAGCGGTGAACCATCTTGGGCGTACCCGAGTTCATTCAAGAGTTGGATGGCTTGAATGGACTTCTGAAAAACACCATCGCCACGTTGTGCGTCACAGTTCGACTCCAGGTAACAGGGCAGACTGGCGATGATCTGCACCTGATTCTTCGCGAGAAACTGCGGTAGATCGGTAAAACCGTTGGCCAAGAGAATCGTCAAATTACACCGATCGATCACTTCTTTATTCAGTTCGCGAGCGGCCATAACTAACTTGCGAAAGCTCGCGTTCATCTCGGGCGCGCCGCCGGTGATATCGAATGTCCTGACTTGTGAACGTCGCAGAAAATCAATGACTTGATCTGCGGTTTCCGAACTCATTGCTTCGCGTCGGTCTGGCCCCGCATCAACATGGCAATGACCACAAGTTTGATTACAGACTTTTCCCACATTGATTTGTAACGTAGTAAGTTCTCGTCGACTCAGCCGTGGCACGGAATTCTGTTTAAGAACTTCCACGAATCTGCCTGTGCCTAGAACGTTAGGATCTTGCAATAGCTCGATTTGCTGAACAGGAGACGCGAGGGGATGAGCTTGGCGTTGGAGTGTTTTGAGAATCATCTTCAATCTACAGAAACAAGGTGAAATTAGCAGCAAGGCTTACCGGACTCAGATGAACATGGAGTACCGGTTTCTGTTTTGTCGTACTCAAGACCTTTAGTTTCGCGAGGATGCCGGCGAGAATTGCTTTGGCATGCGAACGACTTGGCCTCTTCTAAAGGGATGCTCTGCAACGGTGAGATCGCTTCAAAACTATCCACGTAGGGTGGCCGGGAGAGAATCCCAAACGTTTTGTCACAAACAGCCATGCGTTCTCCACGATAATAGAGATGCCCATCATCGTCTTGAACCTTCTTGAACGGACCTTTGTAGACAACACTTTGATTGCGTTCTAGGCAGGGTCCATCTTTTCCCTTGTAGGCAACCACAGTTATCGATCGGAACTCAATACCTTGAATGGTCTGCCATGGCTCTTTCGACCAACGTACAATATGAACCCCATAAAAACCGGCAGCTTCGAAAGCTTTAAGAAACTCATCTTCGCGAAATGCTCCCGACAAACAACCAGACCATAGGGCGGGATCTCTCTGCAATTCTTCCGGTACATCTTCATCGGAAACAATGTCGCTTATTGCAGCTCGTCCACCATTTCGGAGCACGCGGTAAATCTCGGCAAAGAGTTGCTGACGATCTTTTTGCCGCACAAGATTGAGCACGCAATTTGAAACCACACAATCAATTGAGTTGCTTTCGATTAGAGGATTCGATTCTCGCAGATGTTCCTCAAGATTTCGAAGTCGCAAATAGTCCGGTGCTGACCGAATCGGCTCGGAGTAGAGTTGCTTATCTAGCAGATCAAGATCGAGCTGTAGATCCTGGATCATTCCATATTTGAACTCCACGTTGGAAAAGCCAATAGCTTCAGCGACGAGAGGTGAATTGCGTCGAGCTAAAGCCAACATTTCACGATTGCAATCGACGCCTATGACACGTCCTTTGGAACCAACCAACTGTGAGGCAATAAAACAGAGCTTACCACCACCGGAGCCGAGATCGAGCACGACATCGTCCGGTTTGACGAAGGGCGATGGGTCACCGCAGCCATAGTCTTTTTCAATCACTTCTTGCGGAATAGCATGGAGCAAATCGGTGTTGTATTGCACGGGACAACAAAGTGCAGACTCGACAGCATTGGCAGCCGCCGAGTATCGCTGATAGACACTGGCTTCTGATCCTTTAGGCTCGTGTGAAGTGAGGGTACTCATGCAGTGTATCGTCTTTTTTCTGACAAGATAATGGAAACCTGAACTTGGGTGGAAAAGTTCGCGAGCAATTACCAAGATGGATTTATATCAATGGATCGATCATTGCGACGCAGCAGTTTACCATTGCTTCTGGTACGATAGCTACACTAAGATTGCCCACTTTCATGAAACCCTAGCCGCACCGATTCTGCCGATATGCTACCACCTCGACAGGGTGAACAGGAATCACCGCCAAGCTCTGACTCAAAGTCGCGTCCGACGGTTTCGATTCAAAGTTGGCTGTTACCGTTAGTGGGCATGGCCGTCTTTGCCATAGCATTTGTGCTTTATCGCGATCAAATTCTCCAGCGATTAGTCGCTGCCGAAAGCGGATTGCGTGAGACTCAAGTCTCTGCTCCTGTGATGACAGCTCTGATCGGATTGATCGTCTACATTTTGGTCGCTGGCCTAACACCGGGAGCCGCATTTTTGTCGCTGGCCTATGGTTGGTTCTTTGGCCTTTGGCAAGGGACTTTGTTGGTCAGCTTCGGATCAACTGCGGGAGCCACAATGATGTTCTTGTTGAGTCGTTACGTTTTGCGAGATTGGGTTTTGGCAACTAAGAACTCGCACATTCAAAAAGTACAAACCGCGTTCGAACGTGATGGAGCGTACTACTTGTTTAGTCTGCGACTGATTCCAGCGGTCCCATTTTTTTTGATCAACATCCTTATGGGAGTTACCAAGATTCGAGTGAGCACGTTTTGGTGGGTCAGTCAGTTGGGAATGTTGCCAGGCACAATCGCCTACATCTATGCGGGAACGACACTTCCGAGCTTGAAGGCAATTGAGTCGGGTGAAGTAGGGAAGATACTGAGTTGGCAATTGGTACTGGCTTTTTCGATTCTGGGACTTCTACCCTGGCTTATGAAGCGATTAGGGCGAATGTTCGGCGCCAAGAGCAATTGATCCCTGCAACAAATGACATCGGCATTAGATGCTGTGCGGATTCGACACTTGTACCTATTCTGGGAAAGAGCGGAATGCAATTGCAAGTCACTAGCTCATCAACGCTAAAGATGTTATGTTGCGAAGCGAACTCACATTGTGAGTAACTTTCTCTTTCTAATTTGATTTCGAGGACAACTCTTTATGCTTCGAAACATTCTCTACGTTGCGTGTCTATCACTTTTCCTTTCGAGTGTTGGTTCAGCTCAAACAACCTTTGATCGAACAGAACTACCAATACGAGAGCCGAAGCGACCGCTTTACACCGAACTTGATGTCCGCGACGTAAAGCCACCACCTCGATTCGAGGTGAAAGCTCCAGCAAATGCGCCAAACGTGGTGATTATTTTGATCGACGATATGGGCTTTGGGGCACCGAGTGCATTTGGTGGACCTGCGCCGATGCCAACGATGGCACAATTAGCAAACAATGGTTTGCGATACAATCGCTTTCATACAACCGCCGTATGTGCACCAACACGTGTTGCCTTGTTAACCGGTTATAACCATCACTCAAACAACATGGGTTCAATCACGGAAACTGCTACGGCATTTCCAGGAAACGATTCGATTCGGCCACAGACCATCACACCGATGGCTGAAGTTTTGCGACAGAATGGGTTTAACACTGGCTTTTTCGGAAAATGCCATGAAGTTCCCTCCTGGGAAATTTCCCCAGCTGGCCCACAAGATCGCTGGCCCACTCGCAGCGGTTTTGAAAAGTTCTATGGGTTCTTGGGCGGGGAAACGAATCAGTATGCACCAACGATTTATGATGGTGTCACACGTGTAGAGCCGCCAGCCGATCCTGAATACCACTTCACGGTTGATATGACCAATCAAGCGATTGCTTGGGTGGAGTTTCAACATGCCCTGGCGCCCGAGAAGCCGTTCTTTATGTATTACGCCCCAGGTGCAACACATGCGCCGCACCATGTTCCCAAAGAATGGCGAGACAAGTTTAAGGGTAAGTTTGATCAGGGCTGGGATAAATTACGCGAAGAGACATTGGCCCGACAAATCGAACTCGGCGTCGTGCCGCCTGGGACTAAACTAGCCCCCAAGCCAGCGGACATCAAAGACTGGGATCAATTATCAGCCCAGGAAAAGAAATTGTTTGCTCGGCAAGCCGAAGTTTATGCAGCCTACGCGGCCCACACCGATTGGCAAATCAGTCGGTTGATCGACAGCCTCAAGCAGATTGGCGAATTAGACAACACCTTGCTGTTCTTCATTGCCGGGGATAACGGAGCAAGTGCCGAAGGCCAGATGAATGGCATGTATAGCGAGATGACTTACTTCAACGGCATTCCAGAAACCGTGGATGAGATGATTAAGCATTATGATGAATGGGGTGATGCGAGCACTTATCCGCACATGGCCGCTGGCTGGGCAGTGGCGCTCGACGCACCGTTCTCGTACACGAAGCAAGTTGGGTCCGATTTTGGTGGCACGCGCAATGGCATGGTTGTTCATTGGCCCAACGGTATATCTGCGAAGGGAGAAGTCCGTTCCCAATTTAGCCACGTTATTGACGTAGCACCGACGGTTTACGAGATCTGCGGAGTACCATCCCCAAAGAAGGTGAACGGAATTGAGCAGAATCCAATCGAAGGAACCAGCTTTGCGTACAGCTTTACCAATGCAAAGGCGGAAGAACAACATAAGGTTCAATACTTCGAGATGTTTGGAAACCGTGGCATTTATGTGGATGGTTGGCTTGCCCGTACCATTCATCGCCCAGCTTGGCGATCACAACCGCTCCATAAATTACAAGATGATGTGTGGGATTTGTTTGATACTCGTAATGACTTCAGCTTGGCAAACAACTTGGCAGAGCAATACCCAGACAAGTTAGCCGAACTGCAAAAGAAGTTTATGGAGGAAGCGGAGAAGTATCATGTGCTTCCTATCGACGACCGATCGATTGAGAGAACCAATGCTGCATTGGTTGGGCGTCCTACCGTGATGGAAGGTCGCAATACCATGCTGTTGCATGAAGGCATGGTCGCGATGGGAACGGATATCTTTATCGACCTTCGCAACAAGGGATACCGCATTACCGCCGAGGTGGAAGTGGAAAGCAACACCAATGGAGCGATTGTGTGCCAAGGTGGTCGATTCGGTGGCTTGTCGCTACTGATGCGTGACGGACGCCCTGCGTTTGCATACAACTTTCTAGGATTAGAATCATCGCTGATTCAAGCCGAAAAGCCAATCGCTGCGGGGAAACACACCATCGTGTATGAATTCACCTATGCGGGTGGTGGCCCTGGCAAAGGTGGCAGTGGCACGATTACGGTTGATGGTAACAAGGTGGCACAAGGGGAATTGAAACGCACCCAACCAGGGATCTTTTCTGTTGATGACCTAGCGGATGTGGGTGTGGACCTTGGAACACCGGTTACCGATTATGGCCGCGATAGTAAATTCAATGGCAAGATCGAAAAGGTCGTGATTGAAGTTAAGCAATGAGGTATCAGACTTCAGACTTCAGGCTTCAGGCTTCAGGCTTCAGGTTCCAGGTTCCAGGTTCCAGGTTCCAGGTTCCAGGTTTCAGGAGAGTGCTAGGGATTTGCGGTGTTGGGATATTTAGCCCTTACACTGACGGCTAGGCGTACTTCCGTTTGATTCTCAGTCGCGTTGGACAGCGTAGGAAGGTGTCTTTTAGATCCTTCCTACGCAATGCACCGTCAGCTAGCATTCGCGCCCATTACGCCCCACAGGGTGCCTGGCACCATTTATCTTCCCCGAACTGCTTTGCTAGCATTCCCAGTCGCCCCCACCACGGTGCCTGGCACCAAGTTGCAGCCGCGCCAACGTAATGCTGTCATTTCCATGGACAGTCCCCACAGGGTGCCTGGCACCATGTCGCTGGCGAGAACGATTTGCTAGCAGACCACAGTAGCAGGGATCAGGGTGCCTGGCACCATATTTCTTCGCGCCCACTACGCCCCACAGGGTGCCTGGCACCATTTATCTTCCCCGAACTACTTTGCTAGCATTCCCAGCCGCCCCCACCAAGGTGTCTGGCACCAAGTTGCAGCCGCGCCAACGTAATGCTGTCATTTCCATGGACAGTCCCCACAGGGTGCCTGGCACCATGTGGCTGGCGAGAACGATTTGCTAGCAGGCCACAGAAGCAGGGATCAGAGTGCCTGGCACCAATATTTCTTCATGTGTTTGGCCAATGCTAGCGGACGATGTGTTGGGCAGGACGGGTCAGAAGACCCTTCCTACTGGGTGCCTGGCACCATATTCACCTGGCACCATATTCATTGCGCAGGACGGGTCAGGAGCCCAGTCCTACATGGGCGGGCGAGGACGATTTGCTAGCGGGTGGCAGGAGCGGGGTGAGGTGAGATTTTTCTGACTCTGGGACCTAAGGTGTCCAGCCTGCGAAGATATTCGGTTTTAGCAAACAACAACTGCTGGGGAAGAGTTTCTGGTTAGGTTCACCTGTTCCCCTCATTACGAACTAGTGAACAAGATCCGAGAAATGTAACAATCCGAAAAGTTTCCCAAAACTGCTTAAAAACCCTGGCAAAACCTCCCATTTTAACACAAAAAAGAAACTTTCGATCCAGATTAATGGACACCAGAGCAGATAAGCCATAGAATGAATCTAGATCGATGGCACTTGTGGACAAATACATCATGTTAACAGAAGAATATATATCTTTTGATCACATATCGATCGATCAAGATGCGGCTCATTTTGAAGCCACCCTGTATGAGCCTGACGATTTCATTGAGCCCTCAGAACCCACACCTCTCAACACAACCCAAACACCAAAACCTTCCATCGTCCCAAACACTTCTAAAGACCACACTCAAGAAGATCACGCACAAGAAGACCATCCTGTAGAAAATCACGCTTCAGCAGATCGCCCCCTTCGCTCCAAGATCGAAGCTGCTGATGCGACAACTCGCCTGGCAACCCACATGCGACAACTTTCGCGTGGCCTGAAGCTGGGACGATCCGGCCAAATTCATACCGCTCAACAAACGAATCCCAGCCCCACTCTCCCTCTCACCAACTCTACAGAAAACCAGAACCCCAACCCTTTAACACCTGGATACATCGAGTCAGGTTGCCCTGGCTTAGAACGCTTACTACCCGGTGGTGGCTATGAACCCGGCTGTTTGGTGGAATGGTTCCACTCGGGCATTGGCGGAGCAGCTGGAAGCTTAGCCATGCTCTCCGCTATTCCAGCCATGCGCGACGGGAAAGCGTTAGTGATCATCGATTGGAACCATACGTTCTATCCACCCGCTGCCGCTGCACTGGGCGCAGACCTAAAACGAATCGTCGTCGTCCGCCCCAAATCGCGCGAAGATGGTTGGTGGAGCTTAGACCAAGCTTTGCGTTGCACTGCCGTAGGCTCAGTCTGGTGCGAACTACCAGATGAAATGGATGACCGCCTCGCGCGCCGCTTGCAACTCGCTGCTGAAACTGGCGGCACACTTGGAATGCTGATCCGAAACAGCCGCACTCGTAACCAACCTAGCTGGGCCGATGTGCAATGGCAAGTTCGTACCACTTCCCATCTTCAATTCGCGACATCCTCTAACTCGCACAATACATCCACCTCACACAACGCCCCAACCACACCACACTCCGGACGCTATGTGCAAGTCGACCTCGTGCGTTGCCGTAGCGGGGCAGGACATGGTGGCTACAAACGACAATCGATATGGCTGGAACTAGGCCACCCCGTACGCCCACCACTCCCACAATCCATCTTCACTTCACCTCACGAACCCATTCGCTCGTCCGTCAAAACCACTTGGATCCGAGAAGCTACACCACCATTCGCTCCACCTAAATCCACTGATCCGACGTCCAAGCAAGGACACATGAGGAATGATTCCTATGGCGGCACACACACCAGCTCGTATACTCAGCGCATGGCTGCCCAATTGGCCATGCCAACGCGTACACCAACTGCTGCAACAACTGCGAACAACGGCCACTCCAGAACCGGAACCAATTCCCACAACGCACCCCCAACCAGCACAAGCGCCACTCGTGCTGTCAGCGCGTGATTCGCGCCGTGGCCTCATCGTCGCTGCCGCCTGTCGCCTCGCACGCTCGATGGGCATCCGCCCACAAATGTCGCTCAGTGAAGCCATTGGCCTAAGCCAACGCGCTACTCGATCCCTACCTCCACACACCTCTCCCACTCCTCACACCTTCGAGCTTCAAATCGTCGAACATGATCCACAAGAAGATTTAGAAAGACTTTGCCAACTCGCCGAAGAAGCTCAACGCTTTAGCCCCATCGTCGGCCTTGAACCGATCGATACAAAACCCTGGGCAGGTATCGCGATCTTACAACCTCAAGGACTCATGCTCGACATCCGTGGCTTAGGTCATCTATTTGGTAGCGAAACTCAACTCGCTCAACAACTAAATACTTGGCTCAATAACCACGGATACCAAGCCATCGTAGCTGTTGCCGATACGATCGGTGCCGCTTGGGGATTAAGCCGCTATGGCTGGCGATCCTATTCGACCAATCCCATCATTCAATCATCAACAGACTCCACTCTGCCTGACTACCTAGCCCCATTACCCGTTGAAGCTCTACGCCTATCTTTACCAGCCGCTCAAAAGCTACAACGACTCGGCATCTACACCATCGGCGAGTTACTTCAACTCCCACGACACAGCTTGGCTTCACGTTTAGGCGATGAAGTCCCCACACGCTTAGCTCAAATCTTAGGTGAGATCCCCGAAACCTTTCCCGCCTGGCGACCACTCCCTGATTTTTGCTTGGAACAACGACTCGAATACCCCACGGATCGCCAGGATTCCTTGAGCGAATTATTGAAGCAAATGATTGCGACATTAACTCAGAAACTCAAGCAACAAGGTCAAGGGGCACTTCGAATACAATGCTGCCTACGGGGAATTGAAACTCCACCACGCCTACTACAACTCGGACTCTTCCGTCCCTCATCCGACCCACAACATATCCACTCACTACTGGCCAGCCAATTGGAACGGCATTGGGAAGAACCTGCTGCCATCGAACACGTCACCATGCAAGTGATGTTAGTCGAGCCATTGGTGTGGCAACAAACTCAACTGTTCGAAAGCGATAACGTTAAGCATCGGCAACAACTGGGCCTATTTCTGGATTCACTTAGCAGTCGCTTAGGTCGCAACCAAGTACTACAACCTGCGATCGAAGGGGACGCATTGCCCGAAGGTACCGTACTCTATCGCCCTTGGACCGGTCGTAAAACCTCAGGCGAAAAACAAAGTACTGCCAAAAAAATCATCGCTCGTTGGGAACGACGCAGTCCAGAACCAACGCCCGAAGATCCTTTGCGACGACCTCTACAACTCTTCGCCAAGCCACACAAGATTCAAGTGACTTCGGTTGTACCAGATGGTGAACCGGCACAATTTGGTTATCAAGGCAAACTGCAGCGTATCATCCGCTGCTGGGGTCCAGAACGCATTGAGAGTGGCTGGTGGCGCGGCCCAAGTCAACGTCGCGATTACTACCGCGTCGAAACCGATCAACATCAATGGTGGTGGCTCTTTCGTCAACTCGATACCAGCGACTGGTTTCTACATGGAAGCTTTGATTGATAACGCAACTCCACAGCAGACATGCTTGATACCCAACACCTAAACACACGCAGATCGCATGCTCGAACGGAATAGGATGGAACTTATGCAATACACCGAACTGCACTGCAAATCAAATTTTTCCTTCCTAGAAGGAGCTTCCCATGCCGACGAACTCGTCGAGCGGGCGATCGAATTAGGTTATCGCGGAATTGCCATCACCGACCGCAATACACTAGCGGGAATCGTGCGCGGATATGCGGTCGCCAAAGAAACGTCATTTCCTTATATCGTAGGTACTGAACTACATCCGCTCGACGGCCCACCCGTCTTAGTTTGGCCCCAAGATCGCGCAGCTTACGGTCGCCTCTGTCGCTTACTAACCCTGGGCCGCATGCGAGCCACCAAAGGAGAATGCCAACTTACTTGGCAGGATATCGCCGAACATGCCGATGGATGGCAGGCCGGAATCTGTTTGCGTCAACCCAATCCACTTGAGCCTCTTCCTGAAGATTATCTCGATGATCTTCCGCAACCCACCAACCCCATAACATCCCCCAATCCATCTCCCAATAGCCCAAGCAGTTTATCGGATCGCTTATCGATTCTTCCTACCACCACCGAACGCATCTGGCCTCCTGCTCATTTTGATGTCAATCGCGACGCCGACTGGCTCCGTTGGTTGGGCGTTTTTAAAGAAATCTTTGGTACCAGTGGCTCGCTGATGTGCGAACTGCAACGCGGTGTCGATGATCGCAGCAAGATCGAGCGTTTAGTGCAGCTTTCACAAGCCAGCGGTGTCGCTTTATTGGCAGGTGGTGACGTGCAATACCATAGTCCGGAGCGCATGATCTTACATGACTGCGTAGCCGCGATCCGCGCTCGCACCACAGTAGACGCTATCCGCCATCAACGTCCTGCTAACGGTCAACATTATCTCCGCCCACTCGATGAAATCCAACGTCTCTATCGTTCGATTCCACAAGCCATTGATCGCACTAACGAAGTCGCTGCTCAATGCCAATTCAGCTTAGCCCAACTTCGCTATGAATACCCAGTCGAACTTGCACCGGAAGGCTATACGCCGATCGAATATCTAAAATACTTGGCACACAAAGGGGCTGAGAAACGTTATCCCGCAGGAATTCCAGACAAGATCAAAGATCTGCTGAAACATGAATTGCAGTTGATCGAAGAACTGCATTACGAAGCTTATTTCTTGACCGTCTGGGACTTAGTCCGGTACGCACGGCAACGCGGTATCTTATGCCAAGGAAGAGGTTCTGCCGCCAACAGTGTCGTCTGTTTTTGTCTCGGCGTCACTTCGGTCGATCCAGCTCAACTAGATCTATTATTCGAACGATTTATCAGCCGCGAACGCAATGAGGCGCCCGATATCGACGTGGACTTTGAACATCAACGCCGCGAAGAAGTCCTGCAATACATCTACGAAAAATACGGTCGATATCGTGCGGGCATGACCGCGACCGTGATCACCTATCGCACCCGTTCAGCCATTCGCGATAGTGGCAAAGCGTTAGGAATATCACAAGACAAGATCGACAATATTGCCAAGACCGTAGACTCGCGAAGCGAAGCAGGTGGCTTACTGGAATGCTGCCGCGAAGCAGGCTTGGAACCCGACTCTCCGCTGGGAAAACGCTTTCTCTATGTTGTGCAGAATTTGGTCGGCTTTCCGCGCCATTTATCGCAGCATGTTGGTGGCATGGTGATGACCCGTGGTTGGTTGTGCGAACTTTGCCCAATCGAAAACGCGTCGATGGAAGGGCGAACGGTGATCCAATGGGACAAAGACGATCTAGATGAACTTGGCATATTGAAAGTTGACTGCCTATCTTTGGGAATGCTCTCGGCGATCCATCGTTCCTTTGATTTATTGCGTCAACATTACGATGTCGATTTGAACTTGGCCACTGTTCCACATGCGGATCGCAAAGTTTACGAGATGATCAG
Organism: Planctomycetota bacterium; assembly: GCA_017303505.1. Classification (GTDB taxonomy): domain Bacteria; phylum Planctomycetota; class Planctomycetia; order Pirellulales; family Pirellulaceae; genus JAFLCP01. Next base: position 21,413 of record JAFLCP010000049.1, read on the forward strand.
TCAAGCCGACACAGTGGGCGTGTTTCAGATTGAAAGCCGCGCGCAAATGAGCATGCTGCCGCGTTTGCGTCCGCAGTGTTATTACGATTTAGTGATCGAAGTGGCCATTGTTCGCCCTGGACCTATTCAAGGTCAAATGGTTCATCCCTATTTGAAAGCGAGACAAACGGGCATCCAACCTCAATATCCCAATGAAGCGATCGCTCAAGTTCTAGCCAAGACGATGGGAGTTCCCATCTTTCAGGAGCAAGCGATGCGGCTCGCCGTTGTCGCAGCCGGTTTTACTCCAGGCGAAGCAGACCAACTGCGTCGAGCTATGGCAGCTTGGCGCAGGCCTGGTGTCATCGATCGTTTTCGCCAGAAGCTCATTCATGGAATGTTAGCGAATGGTTTAACGCAACAATTCGCGGAGAGCGTATTCACTCAGATACGTGGATTCGGTGAATATGGTTTTCCTGAATCGCATGCCGCCAGCTTCGCGTTGCTGGTTTACGTTTCGTCATGGATCAAGTGCCACTATCCGGCTGTTTTCTGTGCAGCATTGCTCAATAGCCAACCGCTCGGATTTTATGCCCCCGCACAACTGGTACAAGATGCACAGAAGCATGGCGTTACGGTTGCGGGAGTGGATGTGAACTACAGCGATTGGGAAAGCACGTTGGAGCCGCTATCAGGTGCCACTCGCAAGCCGGGCGGACGGCGATTAGAGCGAGACTATCAATTGCGATTGGGCTTACATCAAATCCAAGGGGTTCAAGAAGAGTTGGCACAACGGATTGTGGAACAACGGCGTCAAGGTGGACGTTATCAAGATGTCACACAGCTACAACAGCGAACCGGAATAGGGCAGGGGATGTTGACCAAATTGGCTGAAGCGGGAGCTTTGAATTCGCTGAGCGGTCATCGGCGTGCAGCGATGTGGCAATCGTTAGCACAAGAAAAGAAGGCTGGTAAGTTGTCGTTATTGGAAGCGATGGGAGCGGATGAAGATGATGCAATTCCCGAGCCACTCCGTCCGCTGAGTCCGCGCGAGGAGGTATTCACTGACTATCAGACAACAGGGTTGTCGTTGCGTGGCCACCCCATCGCTTTTTATCGTAACTTCTTGAATACGAAACGAGTCAAAACTGCGTCACAGTTGGGGACACTTCGGCATGGTCAGTATGTGGCGGTCGCCGGGATGGTTTTATTGCGTCAACGTCCTGGAACGGCGAAGGGGATCACGTTTGTTACGTTAGAAGACGAGACGGGCTCGATCAATTTGGTCATCAAGATTGAGATCTGGGAGCGGTTTTATAAGGTGGCCAAACAATCGAATATGTGGATGGCTCATGGCGTGTTAGAAAATCGCAATGGTGTGATCCATGTTGTGGTGGGACGATTGGAGGATATGAGTCAGATCGTACCGCTAGAAAATCCCTCGCGAGATTTTAGGTAACATCGCCAACCGTCGTAGCTCCTACCTCGTACCTCGTACTTTCTCCTCGTCCTCGTGCTCGTCCTCGTGCTCGTCCTCGTCATCGTCCTCGCAATAGAATCAAATGACGTGGAACGCAAACGAATGGACGAACGAAGAAAAAAGAGAATAAAAAAAAGCGGCATCATGCCGCGTGCACCGGCGGTCCCTGCTGGTGTAACGTCCTGTTAGTCGATGACACAACTCATGAGTGTGCGAAAAAAAGTCTCTCAAAACTCAACCGATTCGGCTGTGCAGCTGTCCAACCTAACTATCCCTAGCGCTGATCGAAGCGCCTCCCAACCTTTGCTTTAACCCAACTCATCGCCGAAAGTTGTCAACGCTTGAAAAAAAATTCAAGTTAATCTGAGAACAAATGGAAAGAAGAGAAGAAGAACAACTGTTATCTTGAAAAGCAAAGGCCATCCGTAGCCCACAGGCCATCCGTGATGTATCTTGAATCATGCTGCTGAATCGAAGTGTGATGGGGGCGATTGTGACAAGCTGGGACGAAAAGTCAAGCATGTTACTGACATATTTTCCACATCGGAAATCGTTTCAAAATTGCCTTCAAACTTCTTGACAGAGCCAACAAAAACTTTTACGCAAACCGCAAACGGCACTCCTTTTCTGGAAGCTCAACCAGAGAATACAACACAACAGTTGCTTGGCAACAGCTCGATAAAATCCTCAAGTCATCCATCACTTTTTCTTTGGCTCATCTACATCAAAACTCCTTGAAATAGCGACCTGCAGAGATAGCGATCTGCAGAGAAATCGCGAAGCGAAGAGAGAGAAATCACAGTTATGCCTTCTTCGGACGCACAACAACCGTTTTCCATTCCGGTCCCATCGTCCCACGATGATGCGACACAGACGAACGCTAGCGGGCAATCTCCAACTGTCCAAATGCATCCCGCCGCAAAATGGCTGGGACAGGATACCGCACGTCGTTTAGGTATTTTTCAATTACCCGAAAACTTTTTGCTCTCGGTGGTGATACCCGTTTACAACGAAGTCAACACCATCGAAGCCGTTGTCGATCGCGTCCGTAGCTCGGGCCTCCCCATCGAAATTATTTTGGTCGACGATGGTAGTCGTGATGGCACACGCGACAAACTCAAACAACTCGAAGCAATCCCCAACACGCGTGTCATCTTGCATGAAAAAAATCAAGGCAAAGGGGCTGCCATCAAAACAGGCTTCACGCATGCCACCGGCGACATTGTGGTAATTCAAGATGCCGATATGGAATACGATCCGCAAGATTTTCGTTACCTGATTCAACCCATCATCGAAGGAGACGCGGACGTCGTTTACGGCACGCGGTATGGGCATCAAGATCGTCCCGTTGCCCCCCTCTGGCACTACGCAGTGAACAGAATCATCAGTATTCTTACGAGCATCAAAACGGGTCTTTACTTTTCCGACGTTGAAACTTGCTATAAACTCTTTCCAAGGAAAATAATTCAGGATCTCGTTCCCAAGTTGCGAGAAAACCGCTTTGGTATAGAAATTGAAGTCACCATTCGCTTAGCTCGTCAAAAAACACGATTTTACGAACGACATATCCGCTACCATCGACGCTCCTGGGATCAAGGAAAAAAGATCGGCTGGAAGGATGGCGTACGAGCCTTATGGTGCATTCTGCGTTATTGATCATTTCCGCTCGACCAGACAACATGCACAAGCGAGGAAGCCATGGTAACCTGGACAATCAATCGAGCCTTTTTGCTGGAACTCAAAGACTCCAATCCCGACTACTGGACAACTCATAATCGCCTAGGTGAGTGGTTATCGGAACGGGCTGCCGATCCAACTTCATCCGAACAATGCCTTGCTGAAGTTGTCCCCCTGATTCGCCAAGTTCGCGATGAATTGAAACGTCAATTCATGCTGGAAGAAACATACGGCTATCTACAAACGCCCGTCATCCACTCGCTTACCTTTTCCACACAAGTTGAGGCTGCCTACAACCAACACAAAACGCTATACTTGTTGGTCAGTGAGATTAACGAAGCCGCAGAACGAGCAGAGTACCAAGGGAAACTACCCGAGTTGCTCTCGCATTTTGTGAGCGAATTAATCCGGTTGCATGAGCAGTGGAGCGAGCACGAAAAAGTGGAACGATTGTTGATCTTCGAATCGCGATAATCAACTGTGCTTGACGCAGCACATGTAAACATGCTTCGTTGGTAGGAAACCCAAACGGATCGCAGGAACTCAAACATGATCATCGTGTGCGAAGATAGTGGCGTGGATGCTTTAGCACCGATGACGACCGGACGCTTAGCGTATGCCATTCAATGTGGCGGCTATCAGCTCTATGACTTGCTGCTTGAGTTGTCGCGAAAAATTGCATCCATCCCTGGTGAAACAGGTCAGTTATTTGGTATCGCTCGCCCCTATCTGCACGCCATTCAAGACGCAGACTACTCGTCCGTTCAAAGCCTACAATCCGAATCGCTGAATGCTTCCGCCCGCCCTACATTGCTCATCAACGCGAGACTTCTGCCTGTGATGTCCTATGTTGAGGCATTAGTCAAGCTCGTACAAACGACTAGCGGCGACGCACAATCCAGCAGTGGTGTGGTGATGTGCGGCGATCAAGTGGCCGCAGTTGTTCGTCCACCTTGGTCCATCGAGCAAATTCGCAAAGCGGGCTATGACGGTATCTCGGATCTGATGCAAAGCGCCAGCTCCTTCAGCAAAATCGAATTGAAGCTGGAAGTATTGCGTTGGCCCCACGAAGTAATCGCGCACCATATGTCTTTGTTAGCCAGCAACCTTGAATACCGGATCAAGTTGGGTGGTTACGAACAACTTCAAGATGGCTTGTTTGTTGCCCCCGGAGTGAAGCTGGGCGACTACTTAGTGATTGATGCCAAGTCAGGACCCATCGTTATTGATCGCGATGCTCAAGTTGGCCCTTACACGTTGCTGCGCGGCCCCGTTTATATGGGACCCAAATGCAAAATTCTGGAACATGCAGCGATCAAAGACGCAGTCTCTTTAGGACACACAACGAAAATCGGCGGCGAAGTCGAAGCCTCCATAGTAGAACCCTACTCCAACAAACAACATCATGGATTCTTGGGCCATAGTTATCTGGGAAGTTGGATTAACCTCGGTGCAGGGACGTGTAACAGCGACCTCAAAAACACCTATGGCACCGTCAACATGGAATACCCAGCGGGCAAAGCTACCACAGGTATGCAGTTCTTGGGCTGCGTGATGGGGAACTATTCAAAGACGGCCATCAATACAGGGATCTTTACGGGCAAAGTTATTGGCGCGTGCAGCATGATGTACGGCTTTGTGACCAGCAATGTACCGAGCTTTGTGAATTATGCTCGTCTTTTCGGTCAGGTCGCCACCTTACCACCTGAAGTTATGGTGGCAACACAAGCTCGCATGTTCAATCGCCGCCAGGTAAAACAGCGTCCATGCGATGTGCAGTTGATTCACGACATGTATCGTGCCACTCAAGAAGAACGAGACCGCTGCACGGACCTGCTCTCGCTCTAGTTCGCCCCCCTCGGATGATTTCCCGTTCTCAAATTGCTGTTTTTGATAGGCATTTTCCCCCGCAGACTCGAATTGCCTGCTGCCAATGCTTGACAAAAGGCTGATTTTGGGAGTGAATATATCATCCGTTCATGCGGTTGAACGGATGAATGCATCTGCGGAAGTCCGGGCCCCCAAATGGGCGTTCCGTTTACCTCCAATCACCGTGTAACCAAAGCCCCGTGTAACTAAAGCACCGTACACCCACAAACCGGTACCAGACAACCCCGGTTACCTGACAATACTGAGCACCTGAGAACATGACGCTGGCGACCCATTTTACTGGCACACGCAAAGGCCTATCGTTTGAGCTTTTTCCACCTAAAAGCGATGCGGGCGTGACCACTCTGCTGGAAGCAGTACGTGAACTGATGGCCTTTAGCCCCGATTTCTTTACCTGTACCTACGGGGCAGGGGGTTCGACGCGCGATCGCACGCTGCAAGTCGTTCAAGCCGTACATCAAGAATTCAAGGTTCCTGTCGCTAGCCACCTTACGTGCGTAGGTTCCACTGTCGAACAACTGCGCGATTACTTGCGAGCAGCGAAGAACGCGGGCGTTAGCTACATCGTGGCTCTGCGTGGCGATCCACCCAAAGGTGAGACCGAGTTTCGGGCAGTCGAAGGTGGTCTGCGCTACGCTAATGAACTAGTCGAGTTGATTCGCGCCGACTTTAAAGAGCTGGGAATCGCGGTTGCCGGATATCCCGAAGTGCATCAAGAAGCGGTTGATGCGACCACAGACTTGGCCAACTTGAAGCGTAAAGTAGATGCGGGTGCAGACATCGTCGTCACTCAATTGTTTTATGACAACGCCGATTTCTTTCGCTTTGAAGATGCTTGCCGAAAAATTGGGATCAATGTGCCGATTGTCCCAGGGATTTTGCCTGTGACCAACTTGGCTCAGATCCAACGTATTACATCGCTTTGCAAAGCTAAACTACCAACTCGTTTTGTAGAAAAGCTCAGCCAAAACAGCGATGAAAAGTGGCAATTTGAAGTGGGCGTCGAGTTTGCTCAACAACAAGTTTGCGAATTGCTGGAGCATGGCGTACCGGGCGTGCACTTTTATGTGCTCAATAAATCGCAAGCCACGAAACGCGTTTTAGAAGCCGTTAACTTTGCTGGTAGCGCGCGATCTTGAGCAAGGCCACACATGAAGGGGCATGTGTAATCGTTCCATCGTCGACCCACTGCAGGGCTTTTTCCAAAGGTACCTTTACCAGTTCGATGATCTCGGTTCCTTCGCGTTCCGTCGCGCCAAAGGTGAGCTCTTCAGCCAGATAAAGTTGAGTTGGCGAGAGGATAGCGGCCGTGAAGGGATCGACGCATCCCAATGGCGTAAAACGCTTCGCAACAATCCCTAATTCTTCTTTCAGTTCCCGTTCCGCTGTCGATAACGCTGATTCGCCATCCTCGATTCCACCGCTTACACCTTCGATGGTGATTCGCCCAACGGCATAGTGAAATTCTTGCGTCAGGTAGACGTTCTTCTCGGCGTCCATGGCAATGACGCAGACGCCTGATTTGAGGCGAACGGTACAGTACGTTCCAGGGCTACCGTCGGGGCGCAACACTTGATCCACTTGCAGTTGCACCCACGGGTCCCGGTAGACTTCTCGGGTGCCGCAAATCGTCCAAGGTCCATGTTTTTTCATGCGAATCCCCAACCATCCTGGGCTGATTTTTCTGAAATTTGAGAAGGATTACAACGTACCGGTTTGGCGTGGACTTCATCCACGGTTAATATGGTACTAGGTGGCGAAGGGAACTGCCTAGCAGGTATCTGTCGTCGCTCCCGCCCCCCTTTAGGATCACCCCGTGCATTCGTTCAGTGAACCCAACGGACTTTTTGTCGAATGGGGCTCATTCCGATCTTGGGCTCGATCAGATCCTAGTATTCCAAATTCCTTGCGCTAGCGTCATTGCCTGAGAAAGTCACCGTATGAGTCATCCCAACGATCAACCGAACGCCGCGCGTCGGTGGGATATCGCTTTCTCTGTTCCATTTATGCATCGCCTCCGCATGACCGACGATTGCTTCGGTAAGGATTGGCCTGTTCTCAGCCAACTTTTCGAAACAGGTGATGGAGAATATGGCGCTCATCAACCTGCGAGAGTCCAAGTTTGGCTCGATCAAGGAATTGCACTAACCAACCCATCCCTGGTTAGCCGAATTGAAAGTCTATTTGCCAGCAGTAGTGACAACATTGAACTGACCGATCCTGTTCAAGTGATCCCCGGCGGCGAAGAAATCAAGAACGATTCGATTTGGATCGATCGAATTCTTGAACGAATCAACTATTCGAATTTGGATCGCCGCAGTTACATCTTGGCGGTAGGTGGCGGCGCACTCTTGGACGCGGTGGGTTTTGCTGCGGCTCTTGCACACCGCGGTATCCGCTTAGTACGCGTTCCAACCACCACGCTTGCTCAAGCGGACTCTGGTGTTGGGGTGAAGAATGCGGTGAACTGGTTCAACAAGAAAAACTGGAAGGGAACGTTTGCCGTACCTTGGGGTGTTGTCAACGATCAAGAAATGTTGCGATTGCTACCTGATCGCGATTTCCGTTGCGGCTTTTCTGAAGCAGTTAAAGTCTCATTGTTGAAAAGCCCCTCAGCCTTTGAGTTTTTGCATCGTAACGCCAGCTTGATTGCTCAGCGAAATATGAACGCCGCAACCGAAGCGATTCGTCTGTCGGTGTTGATGCATTTAGATCACATCACTCGCGGCGGTGATCCATTTGAAATGCTGCAAGCTCGTCCGTTAGACTTTGGACATTGGTCGGCCCACAAATTAGAAGCTCTCACTCAATATCGCATCCGCCATGGTGAGGCGGTCAGTATTGGCGTTGCTGTCGATGTTGTTTATTCCTCCTTGGTGCATGGTTTACCTGATACGGTGGTCCAGGCCACCTTGCAAACGCTGACTCACATGGGACTTCCAGTCTATGATCCCGCGTTAACGGAGCAGACCATTTTTGATGGTTTGGAAGAATTTAGGCAACACTTAGGTGGTGAACTCACTCTTACCATGATCACAGAAATTGGACGCCCGATCGAAGTTCACGCGATCGATCACGCTGCAATGCGTAAAGCGATCCAGATTGTTGGCCGTCATCACTCGGCCCTGTCCGACGCATCAGCTACCTCACCCACATCTAACAGCACTAGAGTTGTGCGAATCTGAGCCTTGGTAAGGCGATACGTCTTCGCCACGACTTCGGCGTATGCGGCCAACTGCGGTCGATATTTTTCTACTTGCTCACGTACCCACGCCTTCTGACTTTCTCGACCACCAAATCGATCTGTTTTGAAATCGATCACTTCAGCAAACGTCGCTTGTTCGTGATCTAAGCTAAGCACTAACCTATCGATACTTCCCTGTATCAATCTGCCATTCAAAAGTGTGGCGAATCGCATTTCGTTTTCAACTTGCAGTAGCCCGCTGCTACCAACTTGTTCGGCATAACGTTTGGTCTGGAACAGATCCTGAATTTTGGCATGTTCGAAATGTTCTGAAAACCGCCGCCATAGCTCCTCGATGTCGAGCATCCCCCAATGACTACGGTCGATCGCTGCAGCAGCTATTTCCCATTTTTCCTCTTCGAGTTCTTTCATGTTGGCAAGCCATCGGAGTTTTGCCAACCAAGCATGCTCAACCGAACCTTCCAAAGCGGCCGTCGCAACTTGAACACCAAAGATATCGCCCACAGTTTCTGGAGCTTTCACTTGATCGCTCCAAGAGAGTGGCGTACCGACATCATGAACGAGTCTTGACGGAGAAACGGCCGATTCAATATGTCGTCGCTTCTGAGCGCTAATGAACATCTTCTTGCCACGCTTCAACGTCTCTTGCTTCGCTTTGTTTGGCGTGCGTTTGGTCTCTACGCCATCAAACAAGGTTGGTTGTTTATCTGTTTTCTTTTTCAGTTTCTCCGTCGTTTCAGAAACAAGGCCCGAATACCAATCGGGCTTCCCTATTTGATACGTGACCGAATCTTCCGACGTAAGTTGCGATTCTTCCACCAGCGTCGATTGAAGCAGCGAACCCATCGTCGATTTTTGTTCGGCTTTACCGGGAGTGATATACATGTAAAGCGCATGCTTGGCGCGAGTCATGGCGACATAGAGAATGCACAAGCTTTCTGAGATTCTCAGGCCAGCGTCTCGACGAAACGCTTCTTGCCAATCGTCATCCAACATCGACTGCAAATTGGAGTTCATATAGCGCACAACTCCGCTAGGCCTCTCTGTAGGACTGTTGCGCATTGCTACAAACAGCGGCGTTTGACCGGCCATCGAGTCATTAAGATTAGGTAGAAAAACCGAATCAAACTCCAAGCCTTTCGATTGATGAATATTCATCACACGAACTTGAGCAGGTTGCGGAAGGGCCACTTTTTGTCGACGAATATGATCGATAAACGCCAGCACGCGAGAATGGCTTTGCATCGAAAAACTAAATGCTTGCTGAATCAACTGTTCGAGCCGAAGCTGATCCCGCTCGTTACACGCTTCCGCCAGCATATTGCAGTATTTGATCAAGAATTTAGCTAAACCCAATTCGGCAAGTTCATGTCGCAACCGTAGCGACAGGTCACCAGGATTTTCCAAGAGTGCAGCATCAAATTGGCACGCCAGCGGTGAATGTCGCAAATGCCAAACAGATACGGAATGACCAGGATGGTCGGCTATCATCAATAAGGAGAGAATGACTTCGACGGCTGCGGAATCCGTTAACGGATTGCCTCCTTCTTGGCTCACATCCAGCTTGTACTTTCTCAACAAGTCGATCACCAACCCCACTTCATCGTTGGTCCGCACTAAAATGCCAATTGAACCTTGCGGATTTTTCCTGGCGATTTCTGCCACATCTTCGGCTGCCTTAGTAAACAAAGCGAGTTCGCGTTCCTTCGAGGTGAGCTCTTTATTTGCTGTACCTTGGTAAAGCTGCACATAGCCGACCATTTCCTCATGATGAGCAGTATGAGGATTGAAGGCAGACAACCATTTAGCAGCTTCCACAGCACCTTTGCCATAGGCTTCGTGCTGATCAAGATTCGAGAACACTTGATTCACTGCTCGTAAAACGATAGGACTGCTGCGGCGACTGTCGGTGAGAAATTGAGTGCGCAAGTCGGGTAGTTGCTTACCCACTTCATCGAACAATTCGGCAATGCCACCGCGCCACCCGTAAATAGCTTGCTTCGTATCACCAACGCAAAAGAAACTGCAATGATCCTGTTTTCGTCTTCGATCAATACTCTTCACGAAAGGATAGAGCACCTCCCATTGAATCAAGGAGGTGTCTTGAAATTCATCCAACAACAAATGATCGATAGCGAAGTCGAGTCGAAATCCTAAACTCTCCGTATTGAGTCCATCTTCATTGAGCCATTGAGCGAGTTTGCGACTGACATCGTCGAATGTCCATTCGCGGATCTGCCTTTTCTGCACATCGAGATAATTCAAATAGTAGCTCAATAGGTCGCGGCTGCTCGTTGTCTGATTTCGGTAAACAGAAAGTGCGATATGCACAGCTTGCTTGCGCACAACCAATAACGCATCAACAACACTCTCTGGTATCTTGGCTCGACTAAACGTCGGTTCTGGACTATTGGTGGCTTGAATCAGTGTCGACGATGCAATGGACTCCCAATCGGAACCGATAATTTGAGTTTGTAGCTTGGTGAGCGCTTTGTTCAAAGAAATCTTGAACTCGTCGTTGGGCTGCAACGCATGAATCGCCATTTCTAAATGGCTGTCACCAACACCTTGGGGGACTGTCGGATTTTCCCAAGCCTTTGGATCCGTAATACCAGCCAAAGAGGCGCCATTTTCAACGGTTCTTTCAATCTCGCGAAGGATACCGGCTGAATATTCACCTTTTCCCAATAAATTAAGCATCGTGCGCAATTGTCGCCGGTCATGCTGATCGAGCAACGCTTGAATTGCCTGTTGGCGAATAGAATTTTCACGCTGTGGATCCATGAGTTGCCAGCCACCCGGAAGTTTCAATTCATAGGCGTAAGCGCGAGCCAACTGCGAGAAGAAACTATCCAATGTACTGATTCGCAGGCGATGCAATTGAGCGGTTAGTTTCTTGAGCAAGGATTGGCAATCGGCTTGAGTCAACTGCACATCGATCAAGGAACCGTTGAGTTCGGTGAGCTTTTTGGAATTTTCGATAGCTGCTGCGAGCCGTTCCAAAACTCGGTCGAGAATTTCCCCTGCAGCTTTTCTGGTAAAGGTCGTTGCCAAGATTCGATCGACGGATTGGCCGGTTACGAGCAATTGCAACAATCGAGTCGACAATTGAAACGTCTTGCCGGTCCCGGCTGAGGCGCGAATGAGTACAGCATCCTGGTGAGGTACAACGTCCATGAGAATCAATTAACCTAAAGCGAGATATAAAGAGTCGATCAAGCAACCGAGGAAGCAGTTCAGGTGGTATACATGTCGTTCTGACAAATCGCCGCGTAAGGATCGATGGGGAATGGGGGTGGGAAAACGGGTGGACCAAATTTCCCGGCGCGAATGTCGCGAATGATTTCAGTGGCTTTTCGATCTGCTGACTCCAACTCTTCTTTCGAAAAGGGAGCGATACGAAACTTGATGTCAGTGAGTTTGCGTGGCAACGTGATATAGCCCACTACGAGGTCCGTTCCTTCTCGAAACTTGCTGATCATGTGGCGATATAGGGGCAATTGCAAATCGTGCCATTGATCATTTTTCTCATCGTAATGGGCATCACGTGGGTCATTGTAGGTATCGCTAGTCTTGTAGTCCCAGATAGCCATCGTTTGATTTTTTGGATGATAGTCGATTCGATCGATGCGCCCCTTGAGTTTCATCGGTGGCTCACCTTCCACCGGAAAGAAGGCGTCTCCTTCTTTGATTTCCAGTTCGGTGTATTTGATGACCCAGCCTTCCAGGGCGCGTTTGGCTTGCTCGGCAGAAAACGCCATAAGACGCTGTTCGGCTTGCGCAACTTGAATCTCCAAAGCAGCCGATTTAGTCGATCCAAATCGCTCCAACACCAACCGATCTAAGTGTTTTTTCAGAAACTCAAAGATCTGCTCTGCATCCTGCGAGGTATTTATCGCTGGATCGACCAACTTATCGAGGCAATCATGAACCAAAGTTCCAAAACGTCGAGCGTCCAATTCGATCGGCGAATCATCAAGTTCCTCTAAGCGCAAAACGCGATCGAGGTAATATCGATACGGGCAGGTCAAATAACTCTTGAAGTCCGTTACCGAGAGGGCCTTGGGTATTCGGACATTGGTGAACTCGGGAATCGGCAACAGATGGTCTTCATCTTGCGGCTTCCAACTTCGATAATTGGTTTCCGTATTTTTTCGGCTGCGAACTTTCAGCAAGTGATGGACTCGAGATCCGATCTGATCCGTTGGCGTGGCAAACAACAATCGACTTGGCAGCAGCGGTTCGCCGCCTGTCCCCAAGCGTCCCACGACAACATGCAAAGCTTCCCTCGACTGCGTTGCGACCATCAGCGAATAGGCATCGCGCGCCCAACGTCGCTCATTGTCCATCAGCCCTAAGGCTGATCGCAGTTGATTGGGGAGAAACGCATCGCCATGTACGGCATCCGGCACCACACTTAAGGACATGCCAGTGATCACCAACGCGGGTGCATCATCCATCAACAGTTCGAGCCACCCTAACATCTCGATGGCATCTGCTGATGGCGGCTCGGCGATCTGATTTGCACTAGCTTGACGCAATAACCAACGCAGCCACTCAGAACACGACAATGGTAATTGGATCTCATGCGGGATGGTATTCGCGCTGCAGATCAAATCGTTCAATATCACGCAGCCGTCTTTCCATAAATGCGCGAGCGGATCATCAGGAGCAAGTTTGTAAGTGGACAATAGAGCTTGGAAGAATTCAACCACTTCCGGCACCCATTGCCAAATCGGTCGACTCGCGCCACGCAAAGGGTGCAAGAGTTGACTCAGGCATTCGGCAACCTTTATCGCAGTCTCTCGGCACTCCAACGCTCGTTTATCGGGGAACGGAGATTGTTTCGATGGTACATCGCGTATTAGCGTTTCATGATAGTAGCGATCGATGTGGATCAGCCAATCGTTAGGTAGTTGCAAGCGAGTGCGCAAATAGTTTTCGACAGCTGGATGCCGCAAAAGACTCGCCCAGTTTGTGTAATTGTCAGCTTGTAAAAACGTCGTCAATGCCGCAACCAACTTAAACGGAGGTGATTCAGACACCGAACTTCCCGGCCCATATCGAACCGCCGTGTCCGCTTGTTCAAATTGAAATCGGAGATAGGGAATCAAACTGGCATCGGGGACTCCGAGGGTGATCTCTTTGCTCTCAAAACGTTCCAATAATCCGCCCAAAGTTTCCATAACTGCCAACGCTTGATCCGCCGGATTGCCGGCAACCAAGATCTGCGAATCCTCAATCGGTACCTCGATCCCTTGCCAAGCCTCCGCCACCAGACAACCGATCGAATCAAATCCTGATTTCCATTTTTCCGGAGCGCCAATAAGAGCGATTACGTTGGTGTCCACTTCTTGGAGAAAACGTTTCTGAATCAGATTGAGGTCCACATTCCCCAACGAAATAATATCCTTCGTGCAATGCAGTTCTTTCTTTTGCAATGCAATGCGACGAGCCGTTTGCGCGTCCCACAACTCCAACCGATCGAGTCGATTCCAATAGTCCTTTTGCAAATGGGCGAGTGCCGCCCAACGATTTTGTTCCGCAAGAGGAGCGAGTTGTTTTTCGCCGATCCACTGTGCGACAGTCGCGAAATCCAGGTCGTCGCTCGCCAGTTCTCGGTGCATGCTGGATAGGTTCTTGGCAAGCTCAAGCCATTCATCGATCCGTGTTTTCTCAGGCACTTGAAACAGCCAAGCTTCCAAGGCAGACGCCGGAGCATGCAATAGAACTTCGGTCCAGACCATTGTTTGAACCGCATCACCCGCTAGTGGTCGCCGAGCCCGATAGAGCAATTCGGGTAAAGTTCCCATCGTGCAGATTTGGGGAGGCAACATGTGCCAACGCTCTTCGTCCGCGCGAATGGCGAGATATTCCAACAGCCTTCGTCCAGCGAGTGAACTGGGAATAACAATGATGGCTTGGCTAAGATCCCAGCGACCATGGTTCTCATACCGCTCGGCCAACCAATCCACGGTTGACCAAAGAAGGGGTTTGTCCCAATTCAAAAAGTGTCGTTCTGTCGGCACAATGCGTTCCTTCAAATCCTAAAAGCCAACGATCCATTCCATCCATTTTGCCTATGCTGACACGAGCAGTAGTGCGGTTCAATGCCCCCTGACCAAGCCCATTCCTTTTAATTTGCGCAAACGAGGAAATTTTGGAGGGTTATTACTTCTGGAATCGTAGATCCTATTCTATTGGATTCAATTTTAGGGTGGGATCGGTTCGATGGAAGAGATTACGAACAAGACATTCAAAGTCAGTCGGAACAGTGATCCTCACGGAACAGCGATCCCCACGGAAATACGATCATGGTGCGCAAAAAAACAGTGCAACGATCGTTGTTCCTGGAATTTGGCGAGCCCTGGCAACGCGGCTTAGCAATTGCCTTAGGATTGACACTTGGGCTCCTGCCAAAGTTCGGACTCCCATTTGCCAGTTTATTGCTCATCACACTACTTCTGCCGATCCCTTTGTTCATCTGCTTGGGAGTTGGCTTGGTGGTTTCGCTCATCGCTCCACAATTGGCCGGAGTCGAGCAATTCGTCGGCACTTGGATACTGGGGAGTTCCAAACTCCAAGGCATTTGGGAGACGCTCTACGGCACATCGTTTGCAAGAGCAATCGGATTTCATAACCCGCAGGTGATGGGAAGCTTAGTCCTTGGACTTGCAAGTTTCTATCCAACCTACTTAGCAACCACAATCTACTTCCAACGTCGACGACAGATCGATCTGGATAGCCTTTTTGCTCCTGAAGCAGAACAGAGCCAGACCACCAACCAAGATTTGGTCACTCAGCCTGTCGTTGCCCCAGTTCTCACAATACCAGTCAACGAAAAAATTGTTGATACCGTTTTGCGCGAGCGATCTGAGACCATCGTTCCAGGTGATGAATCGCTGGTGACGGCTCACCTTCTAGCCTTACCCAACATTCAACCACCGACCTTGTCTGCAACTTCCGCAACTGATGAAGCGAGTGTGGAAGCTAGGTTACTGGAAACAGTTGCCTCGACTCCTGTGCCGCATGCATCGACAGCGTCGTTGGTTTATTCAGAAGAAGACATCGCTGAGGCCGAGCGAATTTTGCATGAACTTGTATCGGCGAAACAACACAAGCTGAACCGTCAAAGTAACGACGGCAAAACGGACACCACGTCGCGCGAAATCGAAGAACAGCAATGGGTGCTCGACACACTGATCGAAATTATTCGACTCAAAGATGAAGCGGTGAAGAGTCACGATGCTCACTCACCAACTGCAGACACAACGAACACATCCACAACAGCCTCCGCTCCAACAGGTATGAAGAACTTGCTGGCACCGCTGGCTGTTCCGCAAGAACCAACTCACACTGAAACAACCAGCAATAACAATACCAATCACCCTAACAGAGCTACAGAAAGCAGTATGGATAAGCTAAGCAGAACGGATGCCGGCGTAGCATCGACCACGGTGAATGCGATAGGAAGTTCCGAGCAAGTTGAACGGATGTCGTCCTCACCACCTAGCCCCGTCAATGTTGTCCCACATACCGCACGACCTCGCTCTATGCACACGCGTGACGAGTCCTTGCGATTCTTGATTCATCATTTGCAGTGCCTCCAACGGGAGCGTGAAGAGTAATGTTGAAGGGCTATCTTTCCAAGCGATTGCTCATTATCAGCGCTAGCGCCGTCTGCATTGCGCTAGCTACGCCAACGATTTTGCGCCGCTGGATGATAGACCGTTTATCAACCTCGATCGACGCGCCCGTCTCCATCGGTAATGTGAGTATCTATCCGCGCTCCGGTACTTTGCATGCCACCGACATTACTTTAGGAAACGAAAACGGCCCAGCTTATTTCAAAATCGCCCAAAGCTGGTTGACTTGGAAAAATGACAGTTGGAGCGATGGTGCGTTGCGATTCCGTCGCGCCATTTTAGACGATGTCCAAATTGAAACCGACATCGCTTCACATGATTATTTTGGAGTTTTCGCGCAGCTTCAGGCACAGCGATCTGGCGAACTGATACCTTCGATCTACAACAGCGACGTTAGCTCGGCAACTACCGCTGATGTGCATAAACATCTGGAAGCGACTCACTCCACTCTGATTAAGTATCGCAACATCTGGAATCAGTCCAAAAAGAAACTGAACGAAGCGTCAACCGCACTGCATGCGGCCCTTGCCGTAGTGGAAAAGAACGAGCAACTATTGCCAAATAGTCTGCGTGATCGTGAAGAGTTAGAAAACACGATGAAGCAAGCCATCGAGGCTCGCCGCACCTACTTGCAAGCGAAACATCAAGTCCTAACCTTCGCAGATCAAATATCGCAAATTGAATCCGAAGTTGAAGTCAAACAAAACGAGGACATCGAAAAAATTTCCTCGGAATTGCATTTAGATGATGAGATTTTTCGAGATCTATCGGAACGCATTCTGAAAGAACACGTATTGGCCCAAACCTCTGTTTGGCTGGATTATGTTGCCACCGGCAGAACGCTGTTGGGAAGTTTGCAATTGCCCGAACTCTCGTCCAAGCTAGGTCCTGACTTCCATTTCGCTCGCACAGCCCCTGAATCCAAATCGTTAATCGATGAATTGACGATGAAGGGCTCGATCTCCCTTCATAACCGTTCGCATGACATCTTCTTGAAGGGCTACAACTTACGGTCGTATCCAGAACCGAAAACGCTGACACGCGTTTTTGCTGATGTTAAAGATTTGGCTCCGACCAAACCTACGGTGTTGCGTGGCGAGATCAAGTCGCGTGGCCAAACGTTGTTATTTGACTTTCGCCGGCTTTGGGAAAATCAACTGCAAACAGCTACCGACAATGGAACTCGGTTGCCGCACATGGTTGCCACCTCAAGCGAAGTCATTACGCTCGAAAGCCCAGCTGTGGGGCCAACGCTAGGCGAAATGCGAATCGGGCCCGGTGTCCATTTAGCCTGGGAAGGTCGCAGTCCATGTCTTTGGTCGCAATGGCGTTTTGAAGAAGATAATAAATGGCGAGCCAAATGCGTAATTCGCCAAACCGACCTCCGCTTTTTCGCGCAAAACTTAGCCAACGCTAAATCAGTAGAAACGGCTAAGTTAGTCAGTGATTATGTTTCGCCACTAAATCGAATCGATGTCGAAATGGATATCACCTGTGTGGAAAACCAATATGCCATTACTGTAACCAGCAACTTGGACGAATGGCTTCCACAAATCGTCAAGATGATTTATCGCGCGGAAGAGCAAACGCAACTCGATAAGATTCGCACTGCAATTCAACAGAGGAAAGATCAGGAACTCAGCCAATTGCGTATTGAGACTCAAGCTGAACAAGAAAGTTTAACCAAACTATCCGAGCCAACTCTTCTTCGACTCGAGAAGCTTTCAACCGCCCTCGCGTCAAAGTTGGGTGTGTCACCACGAGTGATGCTCTCGCAAGAATCGGAAGCTGAACTCAAGCGGTAGCGCATCGAATATCTTGTTGCACGTTATTAACGCATTGCTGCATCGCGATTAGCAAAACGCAAATCGATCACGGTAGGTGCAGGCAGAGACGAGGCTTGAGACTGAAAGAAGTTCTTGAGCTTCTCGATCTTCTTAGGCACGGGGGCTTCACCCGATACCTCTAAACCAGGTGCATGCCCCCAAACAATCTGCTGTTTGTTAAACGTAACAATCCCGAGTATCCAAGGCTGAGCCGTGGATGGTGTTGGATCCGTTTGAACATGAATGCTGCGCAGAGCCCATGTTTGACGAACCGGTTCCAATAATTTACAGAGCAGCAACGCTTGCGATATCTTGGGATCACCGAAAGCTGCGCCTGCAATCGACGGTGGTTTAGCCCCTTCCGTGAATACCAGAAAGTAATCCTTTTCGCTTTTTACGACAAAGCCATCGCTGGGTAACACCATGCCGTTTTCATCGACGGCATAGAAACCAGCTTTTGACTTGAGTGGCTCATTCTGTTCGCTTTCCGAAGTCGGTTGGCAAAAGATAAGGGCTAGTGGCTTGCGATAGGTGAGTCGCACTCGAACATGCCCACCTGCAGACTTTTCAACGAGCACGGTCTCTTGTACCCATGGATGCGAATCGAAGGCTCGAGCAATCGAAGAAGTCGCTTGACGATCCAGCAAGGATATGTCCGCTAACGCACCGCTGCTGAGCACTTCGTCTTTTACGTTGCCAGGAATCCAATCGGGTTGCGGTGTTACATCCAACCGCTCCGCCGTTAACGAATAGAGAGCTCGATCCAGTCGCTCTGCTCCCCAATAACGCCACCCAAAGTAGCCGAGGATCGCGAGCACGAGAGGACCAACGACGCTGAGCAATGCCCCGCGCGGAATCAATTGAAAGCCGAGATACAATCTTCCCAGCCAATCGATTTCTGGTACGTCCTTACTTCCCTTCGAAGCCTTTTCCGCCACTGAAGCACTCCATCCCTGGAATTTGAGCGAACTATGAAGATGGTAGGTTTACCAAATTTTCAGGTGCAATTGCAATTCCACTCCTTTCTTGGCAGCTACGGTGCTGCGAATCTTTTCAAGCAATGCTATCACTTGGGAAGATGTCGCGCCGGAGGATACGACCAAGAAATTGGGCTGCGTAGAATGGATTTGCACCAAGCCCTCACGGTACCCCGCTAAGCCTGACTCTTCGATCAAGGTAGCGGCGTTATAACCTGGAGGATCAATAAACGGGATGATCGTTGATGTACCTAATGTAGGCTGTAGCGAGCGTTTCACGATCCAAAGCTTTTGCATTCTTTTGCACAAAGCAATGGGATCGGCAGCTTTTTCGAGTTTGAGTTCGGCATACAGAATAACCAACTCGTCGAGGCTGCTTTGATGGTGCGAGAACTGTAGTTGCGACCCGTTGTAATCGACTACTTCGCCGGTTCGAGTAAGAAGTTGGGCTTTCTGAACTCGCTGTCCGATGTCGCCATCGAGTGTGCTAGCATTTCCATGCAATGCACCACCAAGTGTACCGGGAATACCGACCAAGTGTTCGATGCCAGCCAAACCTTCTCCGACCGCTGCGGAAACGACATGGGACAACTTTGCTCCACCGCCCGCTTTGAGAATGTTCCCTTGGAATTCAATCTTGCCGAAGGCTGAGGCGGTGAGGGACAGAACCAAGCCGCTAAAGCCTTCGTCGCGGATCAGGATATTGGAACCACCGCCGAGAACACGAATCGGAATGGACTCACGATGGCAAGCTAAGACGAGGCCCTTGAGCTCATCTTCTGTGGTGGGTTCAGCAAAAAATCGACAAGTTCCCCCGAGTTGCAACCATGTGTATGGGGCAAGTGGTTCATTTTCGCGAACGATATGCTCGAATCCAGCAGGAAAGGCCATAACGAGTCCTGTTTGAACAAATTCCCCACACATCAACCTTCGGAGCGGAATCTAAGCCACGTTGGGAAGGGGGTGATCGAGTGGGGATCAAAATATTGAAAGTTACGAGAGAACGCAGCGACGCCTTTCAACTGCGTTCCTGAAACATATCTAACACTCTACCTCTTAAGCTGACAAGGAGCGATAGGCCTTGGCAAATCTGAGAATCCTTCGATTTGCGGGCTACTTTTAAACCAAACGCCATGAGGCCAGGGCGCTCCGATGGAGTGCTAGAGAAAAGAAATGCCTTATTTCCTTGGCAAAGGCAAAGCGTCCATGGCTTTGCGAATCACATCACGTACTCGACCTCGGCTTTGAAGACCGCTGACAGCCGTTCTTTTCCAGCCACTTTCACCTTTGGTGTAAACCACCAATTGTGGCAGGGTGGTTGCGGTGCCCATGAGCTTGCTTGCCAGCTCTGGATCGGCATCGCGATCGACATGCGCGAAGACAACGTCTTCGAGCAGCCCTTCTTTCTTCATTGGCTCGATGGTATCGGCTTTCATGACTTGGCACGCCGGGCACCAATCAGCACCAACGAGTACAACTAACGGTTTGTTCTCTTCCTGGGCTCGATGATAAGCTTTGGCGTAAGACGATTCGGCATCGCCGCCATTTCCTGTAACTGCTACCATCAGAGCTAAGACCCATGAACCCATTTCATCCTCCTGGAAAACCGGGAAACAACGTGGAAAACGTGGGGCATTCTAGGGATTGGGTTGACTCTAACAATTGCCCCCACCCGGTTGAAGGATAGCCAAGCGGCCTACGCAAACCTCCCAAACCCCCACATCTTAACGTTGCTACGCCCGTTGGTGGCCCGTTCGCCTGAGCCATAACCGATGGTGGAAAGTGTACAGCGGGAGTCGTCTTCTAAATTATGGACTGGTACGGAGTTACCAAAAACGGTTACACTATTGGGACGGCGAAAGCGAAGCTTACCTAAATACCCCATTTAGCCAGAGCCAATATTTGCCCTAAAAATTGAGATTATTTTGGTTGGGATGTGGAAAAGTCGTTGATAACCCTTCCAAATAGCGACATTTACCCACTTATTGAAGATGCCGGGGATTATGAAGCTCCGCCTTGGGTTGATCGGATTGGGCAAAGATTGGCAGACACGTCATTTGCCAGCATTGCGTTTGCTACAGGATCGCTTTGAAGTACGCGCCGTCTATAGTTCTGTCTCGCTCTTTGCGGACCAAGTGGCCCGAGAACTGCGAGCCGAACGAGTCGATGGTTATCGAGACTTGGTTGAGCGAGAAGATGTCGACGCCATCATGATGCTCGAAGCCGATTGGTATGGTCTGTTGCCATTGATGGCGGCTTGCGATGCAGGGAAAGCGGTCTATTGCAGTTCAGAAATCGATTTCGAACCGGCGGCAGCTGCTGAACTCAAACGACGCGTCGACCAAGCTGGTATCGCCTTTATGTCGGAGCTTCCACGGCGATTTGCCCCAGCGACACTGCGGCTAAAAGAACTTATTGCAACGCGCTTGGGCCATCCACGTCTACTATTTTGTCATCGCCGATTGCCGGCCGAAACGGGCGATCATTCGCGTTCGGCTCGTTCGCTCAATGCACGCTCCGATCGTGAACTCATCGAACTGATCGATTGGTGTCGTTATATCGTCGGCCACGACCCGAATTGGGTGCAGGCGGTTTGGCATCCCAGCATTCACGACAGCATCACGGCCGATTACCAAATCATCAGTTTGGATTTTTCGCAGGGCGACGACAACCGCCGCCGCACTTTAGCACAAATTAGTTGCGGTGCTTACATCCCATCGTCATGGCACGAAGCCATCGCGTTTCGTCCCCCAGCCGCAGTGCAAGTCTGTTGCGAAAAGGGCTTAGCCTTTGTGGACCTGCCAAGCGGTTTGGTATGGTTTGATGAAGCGGGCCGTCATCAAGAGTCCCTCGATAGTGAACTTCCCGTTGGCCAACAATTGCTCACACAATTCCATCGAGCCGTTACCAGCTTGCTCCGAAAAGTTGGCGATTTGGAAGACGCCTATCGCGCACTCAGTACCCTGGAAGGTGCGCAACGAAGTATGCGTGAAGGAATACGCGTCCAACTCGATTTCAATCGAGAAGAAAACGCTTAGCCCTGTAGTCCATATTCCAATTCATGCAACGTTCGTATTTCTGTAGGTGATTTCTCCTATGTCCATTCATAGCCGGTTGGTGTCTTGGGTGTCATTGTTGTCGCTTTGCCTTTTCACATTTCATGTATCGGCGAGCGAGCCACTTACAGAACACATCCGCAAACTCGGAGCCAGCAAACCAACTCCAACGACCATTGAAAATATGAAATGGTTGGCTGGAACTTGGCGCGGGAAGGGAATGGGAGGTGAGGTGGAAGAGATTTGGAGCGAGCCACAAAACGGCGTGATGATGGGAATGTTCCGCTTCATGCAAGATGGTAAACTTCAAATGCTCGAGATGATGACACTCGCCGAAAAAGATGGCGTGATTTCATTGAAGGTTAAGCACTTTTCGCCTGACTTGGTCGCTTGGGAAGAAAAAGAAAAGTTTGTCGAGTTTCCATGGATCGAGAAAGATGACAAAGGGTGTTACTTCGAAGGCATCACCTTCGCACCGGAAGGGAACAAGCTCGCGATCTATGTGGCCATGAAAGGTAAAGAAGGCAAAATCGACGAAATCCGTTTTGATTTCGAAAAAGTCACAGCCGCAGCCAAATAAAGCTGCCCTCCAATCAGCCGCCTTTCCTCAGAGGCCGTATCCACCAGCGCTTAGCAATTTGCGATGCCACTCCCGCTCGCACTTTAGAAAGAACTAAAATGGCAGCCAACCTGACACCCCAATATCACAAGGCCGAAGCCGCTTTCCGCCAAGCCCAAACGCCCGAAGAAGAACTGCAATGGCTGCAGGTCATGCTGCGCGAGATTCCCAAACATAAGGGAACCGACAAAATGCAGGCTGATCTGAAAGCCAAGATCAGCAAGCTCAAGACGGACGTTCAAAAGAAAGCCTCGGCGCCGGTCAAAGCGAACAAAATTCCGCGACAAGGTGCAGGTCGAGTTCTGCTGGTTGGAGCCCCCAACGCGGGCAAGAGCGCACTGCTGAAAGCGCTCACCCGAGCAACTCCGGAAGTGGCTCCTTATCCTTTTACCACTCAATCGCCTCAACCGGGCATGATGTTGTTTGAAGATGTGCCGATACAATTGATCGACTTGCCGCCGATCAGTGCCGACTTCTTCGACCTGGGAACGTTGAATCTTGTCCGCGGCGCAGATGTCGTGTGGCTCGTCATCGATGTGGCGAGTGATACCGTCATCGAAGATACACAAGCCGTTCTCGAAAAATTTAGTGAAGGCAAAACCAAACTTGGTAACGACACCGCCTTGGACGAAGAAGACATTGGCGTGAGCTACACGGCAACACTCGTTGTGTACAACAAATGCGATGTCCCAGATGCCCAAGATCGTTTGGCCGCTATTCGCGAGTTTCTTCCGCTGAGTTATCCATTCCTCGAAGTTAGTGCCGAGAGTGGTGCGGGGCTCGATGATCTGCGACGTTGGACCTTTGAGAAGTTGGATGTGGTGCGAGTTTACACCAAACATCCCAAACAAAAAGAACCCGATATGTCCAAGCCCTTCACGATCAAACGGGGCGAGACCTTGGTAGAAGTGGCCGAGCAAGTCCATCATGAAATGGCTGCCGCGCTGAAAGGAGCCAGAGTCTGGGGCAAGTCTTTACACGCAGGTACTCCTGTCAAACCCGACTATCAACCCGAAGACAAAGATGTGGTTGAGTTGAATGCAGGTTCTTAACCGATTCCAACTAATTGTCGCAACAAACTAGCGCTGAACATTGCGGGAGTGGTCGATGGATAACGAATTGATTGCAAGCCACTTCGACGAAATGGCTGAGCTATTAGAAATTCGTGGCGAAAGCACGTTTCGCGTACGGGCTTATCGAAACGGGGCCAAATCGATTCGCGATTTGACCGAATCAGTAGCGTCCATCTTGGCGGACCCGAACCGCAAACTCACCGATTTGCCTACGATCGGAGATGCCATTTCTGAAAAGTGCAAGGTTTTGCTGGAAACAGGCAAGATCCCGCAACTGGAAGAATTGCGCAAAGAAGTTCCCGCTGGTTTACTGCAGATCATGCGCGTACCTGGTTTAGGCGCCAAGAAAGCCAAAGCGTTATACGAATCGCTCAACATTACCAACATCGACGAGTTGCGAGCAGCCTGCGAACAAAAGAAAGTGCGCG
This sequence comes from Planctomycetota bacterium, assembly GCA_017303505.1. Classification (GTDB taxonomy): domain Bacteria; phylum Planctomycetota; class Planctomycetia; order Pirellulales; family Pirellulaceae; genus JAFLCP01. The sequence continues at coordinate 45,269 of JAFLCP010000049.1, forward strand.
AGCTGAAAGGTTTCGCCGCCAAAACAGAAGAGTCCATTTTGAAGTCGTTGGATCAATTGGCTTCGACATCAGCCCGCATGCTCTTGGATGAAGCCTCGTACTTGGTTGAATCGCTGCGCAAACATCTGCAAGTGATACCGTCGATCAAACAATTGGAATTTGCAGGGAGTTATCGACGCGGGAAAGAGACGGTAGGGGATCTCGATATTGTGATTGTATCCAAGCATCCGGATGCAGCGATGGATCAACTGAATAGCTTCCCACGGCTACAAGAGGTGCTAGCACGCGGCGATACCAAGATGTCGATTCGCGTACATGGTGGATTTCAAGTGGATATGCGCGTGGTTCCCGCCGAGTCGTTTGGGGCAGCCATGCAATATTTCACGGGCTCCAAAGAACACAATGTGGAAATTCGTGGTCGCGCGAAGAAGCTGGGTTTGCGAATCAATGAATATGGCGTGTATCGCGAAGAGGACCTAGACCATCCGATCGCTGGTGAAACCGAAGAATCGGTATATGCTGCTGTGCAGTTACCGTGGATTGCACCTGAGCTGCGTGAGAGTCGCGGTGAGTTTGAGATGGCAGAGCAGGGGAGGTTACCCCAACTGATCACCTTGGCTGATCTGCGCGGTGACTTGCACATGCACACGACCGCAACCGATGGCGAGAACACATTGGAAGAGATGGTTGCTGCCGCACAAGCTCGCGGCTGGGAATACATCGCCATTACAGATCATTCGCAACGTGTATCGGTGGCCCGCGGCTTAGATGGAACGCGTTTGCGTGCTCAGTGGCAAGAGATCGATCGATTGAATGAAAAACTGGAAGGTCGTTTTTGGATCTTCAAAGGGATTGAATGTGACATCTTGGAAAAAGGTGGCATGGACCTTCCAGATGATGTGTTGGCTGAAGCCGATTGGGTATTGGCGAGCGTACACTTCGGTCAACAGCAACCGCGCGAGCAAATCACCGATCGAATTTTGGGCGCGATCCGCCATCCTTCGGTGAGTTGTGTAGCGCATCCGACCGGTCGTTTGTTAGGGCGTCGTCCACCTTATGAAGTGGACCTTGATGCTGTGATGCAGGCTGCCCAAGAACATGGCAAGCTGTTGGAACTCAACAGCAATCCAGCGCGATTGGATTTGCATGATATTCATTGTCAGATGGCCGCTGCGCGTGGCATCCCGTTGGTCATCAATTCCGATGCCCATTCGATCCATCATTTTGACTTGCTCAAGTTCGGTATTCTTACTGCCCGTCGCGCTCAACTGGAAGCAACCGCTGTCTGGAACACTTTGTCATGTGATGAGCTGAAGAAACGCCTTGCGAATCTCAAGCAGCCTTAATTCAGCTGCGGCAACCGCCGTAGTTCGCAATTTCTTCATTGCGAGCGTTGCTGTTTCTCGCATGCGCTGAACCGCGAAAAACACGAAAGTCGCGAAAAGGGAAAGCGGCCGCTTTCGACCAACGCGACCGCCGTGCAATGGATCAGTTCTCACCTCTTTTTGCGTCTTTCGCTCTTTTCACGGTTCCATCAGACGACGAATCAATTCGTAGTACTTCTAGCCTGCGGCTTTTGATGATGTTTTTATATTCAGGGCCGGACGAATGCACATTCCTTCGCATTGACAGTCTCGGTCGACGCAATCGTTTGGCCCGTGGCCGAAGGCTAGGCGTACTACCGTTTGATGCTCGATCGGCACAGACCCAATAGGTGTACTGTCGCAGATACGGTCCCTATTAGTGCAGCGTTCAGCCCAGGGAGAATGAACCGCGAAAAACGCGAATTTGGAAGAGGGGTCGAGCAAAGAAACGGTTTCCGCTATTTCTTAGCAATTTATGCTGCCGCTAATAGAAAAACCGCCCCAAGACATGACCACGGCGAACGATTGACTATGTCTCAGTATAAGCAAGCCTGAGTCACAATGAGTTGCACCAACATCAATCACACACATACAATTGGATCTGGTAACTTATGGTTAGCTTCGTGCTACTTAGGTAGTGCATCATATCCAGCCCAATCCTCCTTGGGATGTTGCCCCTTTACGAATCGAATTAACACAAAAGGAAATCCATCCAGCGGAAACACGTCCTTTGCATCGTTGTTCCGAGCACTGGCGCAAATAAGCAGAAAAGATTAGATCTAACTGTAAGGATCATGTTGATGACTAAAACATTGCCACCTTGGTTGCCTCAATCGTACAAAACTCTTGTTTCCGACCAACTCACCCATCAATTTCGTCATAAGAACACAGGGACTACGATTTGGACATTTGGGAGCTTAAATCCCTCTGACGAAAACTATCTCTTTAAATTGGTCAGCATCGATGGCAAGATGGTTCCTCTAAGTTCTGCCACTGCAGGCTTTGGCATTACAGAACTCGTTACTACCCGAGACACCCCCGAGTCCTTAGCCAATACAGATCTCCATTTTGCATTTGCGAGATCTGAGGATGGCGATTTTCTGTTCTTCAACGGTAACGCTCAAGCCAGCATCTGGCTCTTCCGACACGACGAACAGTCCGCATCAGAGGTCGCCGCTAGTTTTGACAAGTGGATCAATAAGGCCACTTCATGTACCGGCAAAGTTGTTGGTTCTAACCTCAGTAACGCAAGCATTCCAATCGTTGGTACTTGGAGAGCACATCGATCTCCCATTTTTTCGCAAAGGTTGATTGATGCGCTACCTGTAATCGAGATCACCGCTGATGGACGCTGGATCGAGACTTTCGAAAAAAGAAATATTAAGTACGAGGGAACGGCAGAACTGAAGATGGGTAAGCCTCCGCAATTGATCGTAGGCATAAATGGACGTATCCGTCGATACAAAATTACTTCTACAACGGATACGTCATTGACGCTTATGGGACCGGACTCGGCGGACTCGGTGGAGCACATCCGAGTCAATCCTTCCGCATAGTGCTGTAGTGTTACAAGATGAACTTGATATCGAGATTCCGACGATTAGGCAGATTCGTTGAGGATACTGCACAGCGTGACGGTGCGGTTATTCGACCTAGCCTGGACATGCCAAACAAGTGAAGAAATCGCTTCAGCACTTTCTTCATATGGTATGGTGCAGCTAGAAAAGCCCCCCCAAAAAAGCATTAATGCAGCACGCGATTGTCTGCATCT
>JAFLCP010000005.1 GCA_017303505.1 Planctomycetota bacterium
ATGCGGAGGCTAGGTCTGCGTTGGGCTCGTCACCCTATGCTTGCTATCACCACATTAGATATTTCTGCAGACAGTGTTGTTCGTTTCACCGTCGGAGCACCGCCTCCCGCCCTGTGCGGGAGGTTCTCGCGCCTGCGTAGCTACCTCGCGACCATGCCAAACTCAAGTCAACAAGAGGATTTCGTTTAACCCGTAGCCGTAGCGTATGCGGAGGCTAGGTCTGCGTTGGGCTCGTCACCCTATGCGTGCAATTACGACTTTAGATATCCCTTCAGGTTTTGTTGTTAGCTTCGTTCGCTTTTTCCGTGGCATATCGTTGTTTCCCACTGCGCATTTTGATGCGAAATGGTTGAATGACATCGGGTTCGGAGGGGTCGATTGGACCTTACACATCAGCGGTGGGTTGGCAGAATTTGGTCGCATTTGAACCGGGCGAATTTTGGGATTGGTCTAACTGTTCCTTGCGCAAGTGTTTTTGGAGTTTCGGTGTTCTTTTTTAGTATGGAGTGAGAGCATCCACGATACGGATTCGTGTCAGCGTCTTTTGAGAGTGAGTCGTTTAACCCGTACGCCGACGGCTAGGCGGGTTTTCGCTGGACGTACCTATGCGTGTTAACTAGAGTTCGACAGCATTTCGCAACCGGCACTGCGTTCCAGCAACTGATTCAAGAGTCCGCAGGAATTGGGCTAGTTTTTGGTACCAGATCTGCGGCCAAATGGGGCTGCTTATCTTCTTGTTGGCAGTAAACAGGTAGCACATATACCAAAGAGTTCCTGTCACTAAATATACAGTGCCAGGAAATCGATACATGATCTCTCGATAGTCAATGTTTTTCCATCGAAAACAGATCCTTTTTCGAGCCATTTTTAGTTTTACAGGTCCATCAGGCACGATTCGAATCGCTAGCAATTCACAACCCAAAATGCTGGCAATCGTGACTTCTCAGAAGGTTCATCGCGGTGAAGCTAACTTCTGGTGGTGATCGAGTGAGCCCGGTGTGGAAAGTTCAATCCGGCAATAACTGGTTACTGTCGGAAGGCGATTCCGACAATAATTTTCTCGACACGGTGTGCAAAAGCTGGAATAATCCAAGAGAACGGGCTGGGTAATGGTATTCCGGAATTATTGTCGGAACCCAGACCGGAATAATTATAAGTTCGTCGCTAGGAGTGATTGTTGGAACTTCCCCTGATAATTGATGGCCGTCTGCATACGGGGCATTGCATCTACTTTCGCCGAGATCCACCACTATCGGATCAACAGATTCTAGCGCATTTCGGACTGCGAAACTATTTGCGGGCCGATTCTCTCCCAAAGACATGCACTTACGCGGTGCTCGCCGATATAGGTGACTGGGTTCTACTTGCTGACGACTTGTTGTATCGATTGTGGAATACACCTACGACAGCGCTAGCAGTGGAGTCGCTTGCAGAGAGTCGTGATGTGTTTACTTGGTCTGTTGGTGACTGCGATATGTCTTTTGGATATCGCATTTTCAAGAACGGAGAATTGATCCGAGACTATGCTGTCGATTCCCCACACTTCGTCGACCAGCTCGTTCGAACCGATTTCGGTGTCGCCATGACATCGGAGCTTGAACTTCTCGTGTCTGATCTACAGATCGAACTGAAAGTCGGCGGGATAGGGGAATTGTTGGGGATCAACCCATTTGTCTCACGCGAGATGCTGAGGCTATACTACAAACCATGGAAATCTGAACTTGATCCTTCGGCGGGGATTCGTAACTTCTGAGCGACGAACAATCCGATGGACTGATGCGGTGGATCGGCCGCATCCTGATGGAAAATTTAATTGCCACCGCTCGGTCATCGGGGGCGTTCTGTCTGCAAGACCGATATCGTCAATACTAAGCTGCGAACCCAATTCAAATGAACGCGGCAATTACCATTTCCATAGCCTGGTTTGCTGGCGCGGCGATGAGCGTTTTTGGTTTCTTGGCTTTTGTCGCATGGGACCGAACTAAGAACCAAACGCCCTGGAATCGGTTTACTGTTGCTTCACGGATTGGCCTAATCTGTATTTGGTGGCCTCTATTTCTGCCATTGTTGATGTGCTTCATGTTGCCAGCAATGTTGGGCTCCCGCAGAATTAGACAGAGCGATGCAGACGTTGGTGCCGACAGTTAACGAAGTGCGTTAGACAGAACAATCACGTGCACCGAAGTCGCGGGTGGTGCTTTATGGTAATGGTACGTCACTCGCCGCGACTTGGTGACGTGGGCCGTTCGCCTATCTGATTCACTCGCAACGGGACATCGCGTGAGTTATTGGCTTATCGCCGAAAACGACATCGAGGATCTCTACGTCAATGTTTGGTGTTGGGGGGCTACGATGCCGCTGATTCACCAAAGCAACATCCTGGAACCCGACGTTGAAGTGTTTGGCGAGCAAATGGTCATCGCCAAGGTGGATAGCTGCATCAAGCTGGCAGATTGGCTCGAACTAAACATCCTGACGAATCTCCCCGATGGCTCGCGCATTAAGCAATCGGGGATGATCACCAATGAACCAGATGATGGTACGTTTCACCGTGACGATCTAGCTGAAAACTACAGCGTTGACCGAGAATGGCTGCTACAATTTATTTCGTTTCTCAGAGAATGTGGTGGCTTTTATACCCTCGGTTGACGAATAAGAGGCGAACAAAAAGATGCAGCCGAGTTGGCGTCGGCGGTTTCACACATGGCAAGTCAATCGCGCCAACCGGCTGATCTTGGTCGTTATGCGGCAAAGAGAGTATCAAACCCAATGCAAATCCCACAATCAATCACCTTGTCCAAGTCAGCCTATCGGCTCGACGGTGGTACGATGACTCTTCATGCCGTCACTGAAGTGGGGACCAAGTGTACTATCCAACTGAATCAACGCGTATTCGACAGTTACGCAGATCCGGGGCGTCTCTACTTCAACGAAGAGCCGGTAGAGATTCGCTCCGATGCTGAAACGCAAATAATCAACTTGCTCAGAACGGCTTCAATCGCGGCAATCAAACGTCAGGCCGGACCACCTGAAAACCGAATATCGAAGAACGCATTGATACTCGGCGACGATATCAAAGAGGTCATGGGCAACTCACCTGAAGATAATCTGCGCAAATTCCGCGATGACATTATTGCCTTCGTCGAGTCTGATGAATATGTCCAGATTGCCAAGCATGGAATCCCAAAACGTAAATGAAGTTCGCTCGTGATTTCTCAATAATTGAGTGCCAAACAAGGGCCTCATAACAAGGCGGTCAACCCGAGCGGCGGATCGGGCGTTTTCACAAATCAAAGGTTCTTGGCCGCCGCCGGGTTACCTTGGCCGTTACCTGTTCACTGCGGAATTCCCAGATCAATGCCGACTGCAGCAGACGAGTTCGAACCACCGACTGAGCTGCTTGAATTGCTGCTTGCATCCGAAGTGCTGCCACGACTTGCATCATTCGAGAACGATGGGTGTCCCAAGTTACTTGCTCGAACTTACATCGCGGTGCGAGAATCCAAGATGCTGATCGGAGTATTCGGTTCCTGTGGCAAGCTCGACCTGCCGTCCAACGGTGAACTTCGAATGCGAACGCGAAGGACTTTTGACGAGAATCGGATTGTCTGGCGAATAGAGTCGCTCTTCCCAAACATAATGCCATCGACAGGCTTCGTAGGTTTCACTTCTCGTGGTGACGCAAAGAGGCACGACGGCCAATGGACTGTTCGCCACGACGGCTGGGTTGGAAAGTACAATGCCAACGCATGGTACGGTTGGACGTAGAACTGCAGGTAACAATCACGTGCACCGAAGTCGCGGACGGTGCTTTATCGCAATGGCACGTCAACCGCCGCGACTCGGTGACGTGTGCCGTTACCCGACTTGAGCGATGAACCATATCCATGGGAATCGAAACAGTGACCTGTCCGGTCTGCTCTGGATTCTTTGGCGGAGCTGTTACACGCTTACTCGTCAAGATCGGAGACTGGATCAACGTTGGAACCGAGGTGATCGAAGTCGAAGATGAAATGGCTGTTATTCTGATCCCATCCAACAAGACCGGGAGGGTCGTGAGAATTCATTTGCAACCTAATGATCGTATTGATTGGAAATCACCGATTCTCGATGTCGCAAATGATACAATAAATCCACCCTCTGCATCCAATTAACGCTCTCTCGTTTTGCAATTACCGAGTGCAAGGTTCTAGCTTGCTTCTTTGAAACGGCGGGTAACAATGGGTTGCAGACGAAGCCCTCGATCAGCCGTTTTGACTTGCGTCAGGTCAACTGCTCGGGCTCGCTGAACCCTGCCGTTACGCCTCCAAAACCGTATTCACGCGATGCGATACACCTTTCCACATTTCACTCCCAAGCCGGAATACGTCCAACCCGATTACGAGAAATGGGCGGCGGTTCAAATTGGAATGTCGCGTGATGAGGTCGTTGCGCAACTTGGGCCACCACTCGACGATGAATATAGCGGTGGCAAATCACGCTCGACCGATCCATACTACACTTACGGTTACCTACAAATGCCAATGCTTCCGCATCCACGAACCTACGACTTTTTGATCGGCTTCGACGATGACGGAAAAGTGTTCGCAAAGATCGATCCATTCAACGGCCGGTTTTCAACTGACGGTTCACCGACGTCGCCTGAGATAATCACCCCTGCGGATTGCGCGGTCTTCTCACACTATCCTCGTATCCTCGATTGCCGTTGGTTTCCGAGTTCTGGGCTCTACCCGATGACGTACATCTTTGAGCTTGGTGCGGGACAGCCGTTTGGCCCGGAAAAATTCTACGACGAAGAGATCGACTCCGATTTGCAAATTCCATTTTTCATGACTACGTTCGGTGGGGCTCAACCCGGCCGGTTCCGGGTCAAAGCTAAGAACAAGCTCGGCGAAAGCGAATGGTCCCACTATCGATACTTCAGCTTCAACGTATAGCCACGCAAAAACTGGCGTAACAATGCGGTGAACGGGAGCCGCCGATGATGCGTGTTTCGAAATCATAGTTTTGTTGGCGGCGGCCCCGTTACCGCCGTCGTTCGTCCGGTCGAAAGATCTAACTCGTGGCCAATTGGAAACAACGTCTCCGAGATATTGCGAGAAACAAGCCGGATGCGGTCCCCGAATGGCTGAAGCAGCCAACTAGTCAGGCATGGTATCGTGTGACTTGGCAAACAGATGGTGGAGTCGATAGGGCCAACGCTCGACGACCATTGATCGTGGTATTGAAATGGCTCAGTACGAAATCTCTACTCACCCAGAACGGAATCGGAACATTGAACTTTATTCTCTCAAGCAAGGATGTGGACGAATCACTTACAGCTTCCATGGTTAACCAATCGGCAGCACAATTCCTTGATCAATGTTGGGACTCGTGGTGGAACTCGTTCGGAATAAATCTCTGCACTGATTTGGCGAGTGACGAAGCACCCGCAACTGCCGAACTTGACCATCAATGGAAGATCTACTCAAATACATAATCGGACGAACAAAGCGATGAACACGAAGCCCTCGAACAGCCGTTTTGACTTGTGTTGAGTCAACTGCTCGGGCTCGGTTATCGCGACCGTTCGTCCTTAGAGAAACACATTGACACTAACCGCGAAGCGAAGTGAGAAAAGACGATTGCGGCGAGGGACCGGATTGGAAACCCTTGTTGATATGGTCGCCATCGCATTCCTGATTCTCGGAGCAATTGTCGGGCTCGGTCTCATGCTGACGTTCTCGATTTGGGGCCTGATAGCTTCTTTCTCTGCGATAATTTGCGCGTTCATAAACTGGCTCTTGCTGCGTTGCCTTGCAGAGCATATCCGGCTTCAAAAGAAGATCGCAGGACTTGACTATGAAGGTGCGATCACGGGCCCGCACGAGGAGACCATATGGGCATGTGGCAATTGTGGCCAAATGCTGTATTCGGAAAACCGTTGTGATTCTTGTGGTGCGCAGATAGAATCGGATGGCGTTTGATCGAATAACTGGCTAAATCAACTCTAGGATTCGGACGAACAAAGGGTTGCAACGGAGCGGGCGAATGGTGCGGTTTGACTATGGAAGATCTTTCGCGCCCGCCCGCTGAACCCTGCCGTTATTTCAATTAGAAATCCAATTGTGCTTAGCATGGACAATTGCGCTATTCGTTTCGACGCACCTGCATCGTCAGATTTTCATGCGGAACTGCGGAGTACGGCATGGATGGGCGGCGGTCTGGTCGAGGGACGCTACCTGCTTGGGATGTTGCTGGGAACTAACCTGTTTCGGTTTGATACGGAGGGCTACTTGCGTGAACTACACATGTACATTTCTAGGACGATCTCCGAGCAGGCTGCAGCGGTCTTCTGCGATCTATCTGCCTTGGACGCGTTGATGCCCTATCTGCGTATGAAGTACGAACTCGAAACTGACCTACCACGTCTTGCTTCGCGGGAGGAGCATGGCCCGCCGCGGAATGATCGACTTGAACGTGCAATCGACTACTTGCTACACAACTTGCACGCCAGCCTTCAGGAAATTGCAAATCACCTTGGCACAACTGAGCAGCAGGTTGTTCGGCTGACTGAAATCAAATGGGCGCGAGAAATCGTCGCGCGACACTCTGCAAAATCGACGATGTAAAATAACAATGCGTTGGACAGGGAGCCGCGGATCGGGCGGCTTCGAAATGGAAGCTCTATTGCCGCGGCCCGGTCAACGCTGGCGTTATGCGGCAATGAAAATCATTTACTCACCAGGCGCAGAGATTGAATTCCAGTTCTCCTGCGAACCGCATACGGCAGCGCACAAGGCTGCGATTGACGCCATACGCAATTGGCCCAACCTTAGTGATTTGGTTGCATTCGCCGAATCTCGACACGGGTACGAAAACACTGATGGGTACTTTGGCATCACCTACCCAGGCGATCTTGATGACTATGAACGTTCAAACGGCAATTCGATTCCAGACGGCTACGTCGAGGCGAACGCGTGGTATGGCGCGAGTGACGGTGAAACACACAAACTTCTAGAATCAGACTACCTCGAATTACTGCGTCAATTCTTGTCTCTCAAGAACCACAAAGAACAGGTGGAGCGAATTGACAAACTGCTGATGAAAATAGCATAACAATCGGTTCAACCGGAGCCGCGGGCCGCGCGGTTTCTGAAGTCAACGTTGGTTGGCCGCGGCCCGGTTAACCGTGGCGTTATGCCCTCGAGAGATGTCAGATGTCGCAACGTAATTTCCAGAATCTCAGCTCCATGGCATTGCGGTGCAACGTCCTGTGGCGAGTCAACGTCTCTGGGGATCGTATGTCCACGAAGTCCAGCGCCGAAGCGCATCGGTTCGATACCGAGGCGACTACGTTTTACATTCCCGCCGAACCCGGGACAGATAGGATGCCACTCTACCGCATGTTTAATGGGCGGGACCACATGGACTCAATTAACGTTAACGAATCTCCTCACTATCAATGCGAATTAACGCTGGGCTATCCTTGGCGCGAGCATGCCGGCCCTAGGGGAACGAATGTTGGTCATCTGAAACGACTCTACAACGAAGCAACTTACGATCACGCGCTTGTCAGCCGCGTAAACGAACCCTTGCGTGGATATCGCGCTGATTTCGATATGCCAGTGCTTGGATATCCTCGATTGGGGGGTGCAAAACTGCTTCCGATTTCCAATGGTGAAATCGAAATCAAATCTAACGAAATGGCAGGTGGCCAGGTTTGGGAATGGCACTGGAATGGGCGTCAGTTTCTCGAGACGGCGGATTTTGGCCGCGGAATCCAGTCTTCTCTTTCTATCCCTATGCCCAGTTTAGCTGATCCCGCCGTCAGCGACCCGAGCTTGCCAACAGAGGGCGGCGGCTTTTCGCGTCAATCTGTCGAGCCTCTGCATTTGCAGGGTTCACCAGTTGTCAATCTGCACAACGAAGGTTTTCGTCAGGTATCGCGAGCGGTGCCACTCGAATGGCAGAATCACCTATTTGGCTGCGAGACGGATCAAATCATAGCGTATCCCGAGTTTGTCATTGGCAAGAACTTGATATTCAATGATGAGCGTACTGTGCATCTCTCGACTGAGCATCGAAAACGGATAGTTACCTACGAGACTGTATTTTACTCACCTTTCGAAATGGACGATGTCGCGATTGAAATTCCGACTGCATACTTGAAACCTGACTTCAATTCGTTTTGGCGCTACGATGCAGAGAACGCAACGCTTACACGAATGCCATCACATTCCGAATACAGGGGTGCTGGCGGCGTAATCCTAGCCACACAGGAACCGCATGACTACGCGATGGGCGTATACGGAAGCCCTCCTTCGATGGGCGGTTCAGTGACTTACTTCAATTTGCTCGATTTCACCAATCATGGCTTGCCGACCGTCAAGTGGCGCGCAGCTTACTCGTTGGCGGACGGGGAACCCGGGACGTTCGGTTCGGGCGAACACGTCTTCTGCACTCAGATTGTAACCGGCACATTGGTAGAATGTGGCCAACATCATGGGAGAGTTGTTTCGCTTCGGTGTGCGTTAAGGCGAAATTGTATTGCATTTGAGATAAGGGCATAACAAGAAAATGCACCCGAGTCGCGAAGCCGGGCGTTTTGACAATGGACAATTTCTCGTCGCGACCGGGTGATTTTGGTCGTTATGCGGCAAGGTCATACCTCTCTATTCTTCGTAGCAAAAAGACACATCAATGGGCGTGTGCTTGGGGTTGATGTTCGATACTGAAGTTCCGAATACTGGTGCGTTTGAAGAATGCATCGCTGATGGAAAAGACTTCGTGTATGAAATGGACTGGCTCGATTCGGTATGTGATCGCCTCGACATTCTCCCATTCTCGCGATTTTGCCCCGACGATGATGAACTTGAGGCCGCCTATGAGGCGACACCGAAAGGCAAGAAGTTCGAAGGAATCTGGTTTGAGCCCGCAGATGGCTTGAAAACCGTCAATCGTCTAATGAAAGCGTTGAATTTAGAAATTAAGGACACTACCGGGCAACGCAAGAAGAAACTCGAGTTTTGGATTGCAACATTGGCGGCGCTAGAAACCGACCTGAAGAAGGCGAGAAGGAAAATGGCACGGTTCGCGTTCTTCTACTACTAATGAAGAGCGCAGTCGCATAACCATCGGGTGGACCGAAGCGGCGTTCACGTCCAGCGGGATGGTTGATCGTCCTGTCGCCGCTCGGTCACCTTGTCGTTACCCATTCAATTCAGAAACCGATGGCTGCCCCGAAGAAAATTCGAATCGACGCCGGACGCATCACCCTTGACGACATGCGAGCTCATCCGTCGTGGGAGTTCTGCCTTGACGAAGAAGGCGACGACGATCAGTCAGAATGCACAATAAGACCATATAAACCCTCGACGTCTACCCTTCGACTTGGCGACTACTGTTTGGTAGTTTGTGATTTCGTCACACGCGACAACAAGTCATTCCTTGGATGGATATCGCTCGGAGAAACTACCCCGACGTCACCTTGGGACTTCTCACCTGAATTGTTAATTGACGGTGTTGATGCGGCCGTTGCGTCACATCCAGATGTGAATGGTGTACCGAGCGTCGTAATAACCACCGAGGCGACAACACGCGTGGGTTTCTGTCTCCCACAATCACGAGGTCACAGAACTGAAGCACTTCGCTCGAAAATAGACTTTGCGTATCATTTTTTAGACACAACCCCCGAGGCATTGTTTCCGATTCTCGTAAATCCACATCAAGCTATCAAGAAATGGCCCGGTGAGTTTAGAATCGACGGCTTTTATCGGCCTACTGATGAAGGCTTGCCTCCAATAAGATGAATGGGTAACCAAGCGTTGAACGCGAGCGGGCGATTACGCCGGTCCTGAAACCATAGTCCAACGCGCCCGCCGCGTTAACGCAGTCGACTATGAAGTCCTGGGATGTGTAAGTGGCAGTCACCACTGTTTTTGTTTTTCTTGTGTTTACATCGTTTGATTCACCGTGAGGTGCCTGTAGCTGTAAGCATCGAGTAGGTAAATGGGTTTTCTGTTACTTCGAGTTGTGGCAAGGATGTTTGATTAGACGACTATTCGAGGTATGAACGCATTTCACTCTAATTGAACCTGTTCTTATCAGGCTACGTTCCCTCAGTTATCCATGCACGGTTCAAAGCATCTTGGTTCGCACTTGGCTTCCTCGATGATTTTCCGTGTTGGCTCTAGTTCGCTTTAGGCTTCAGTGAGCAGCGAACTAGTTTCCGAGCGGCTGGCACATTCTTTAGGGCGACGTGTCGAACACTGCAGCGATTCTTGTGCTAATCGGTCCATAAAGTGTTCGTGTCATGGGTTGTCGGTGCGCAGGTCCGTTGGGTAGTTCTCGTCCTTGTCATTCTTCGTTGTATAAGTTAGTCCAGTCCTTCTGCTTGCTTAATGGTTAGGGATCTTCTCAAAACGCTTTAGGTAATTCAGTTCGTAAGGGTGCTATTTGTAAAAGGTGTTGAGGTCCGATTCGTTCTTCGATGTTGGTGCATCGGCTAGGCATACTGGTTGTCCTCTTCACCCAAGTTTAGGCACGGCGAGCAAGTCCGATTCGTTCGTCGATGTCCTAGCATCAGACAGCCGCTGCTGGCTCTCTTGCTCGCCGTGGTTTTCGGGGGGTTACGGACTTGTTCCGCATCGAATCTTTCGATTCAAGATGATTCTCGATTTGGGGCTTGTCAGGTCTTTCCTTTGAAGTGCTCTTTTTAGTTACTTTTTTGGCTACGGCAGTGGCCTTGCTCGACTCTGTGGAAGGATGAGCTTGTTTAGCTTCCCTTGCTTCCTTACGCAGTCTTTTTTTGCGTTGATCACTGTTCTCCTTAGGCTTCATCGCATCCAAGACGTCTTGGATCGAGTTTGTTGTTTTGCTGAACGATTTTGTCACCTTGAGCATGTGTGATGGTTTCCAATCAGTTTGATCCCGCAGCATGGCCCAAGCTAGAACGGCGAGTTTACGCGCTAAGGCGATAGCGGCTTTCTTCTTACGTGTTTTTTGTTTGCCACAGATACGTTCATAAACAGCTTTGGCCCAAGGGTTGTAACGTAAAGACGCCCAAGCACACTCGACGAGGATCGTACGGGCCAATGGGTTGCCACGTTTGGTAATACGTCCATTGCGATCGGTTTCGCCTGATTGGAATTGACGGGGAACAAGACCGAAATAAGCGGAGACTTGTCTTCCATTTTTGAATCGATGTGGATCATCCAGGCAGGCGACGAGGATTTCAGCGGTTCGAGGTCCAACACCCGGAATCGTCTGAATCCGTTGGATACGTGAATCCTGTTTACCGGTGGCTTCGAGTTTTTTGACAACCAAGTTAAGTTGTTCGCTTAAAGCATCGAGCTGTGTCAATTCGAGATCGAGTTCCCCTTTCCAAAGTTCGTGCGGCTCGCAATCGGCCAGAGATTTGCGGAAGGAGTTGATGCGTGCTCTTCCTGTGCACCAGGCTTTTTCTCCGGTGTCGATAGCAATTCCATGATTGACGAACCAAGCGCGAATGGTGCATTTCATTTTATTGATGCGTTGATCGAGCGTCTTGCGATACTTGACAAGCGATCGAAACTCGCGGTGGGATTCGGAGGGCATGTGCACCGGTTTGAGTTCATCCATTGAAGCCATACGAGCCAGCTTAAGCGCGTCGTCTTTGTCGGTTTTTCGTTTCACGTTGGACCATTTCCAGGCATCTTCATTGGTGGAACAAACGATCGTTTTATGCCCAGCGTTTTGAGCGAGATCGCAGATCCAGCCCGACGGTCCACAAGCTTCCATGACGACGAGATCAATTTTGTGTTTTTTGAAGAGGGTAGCGAGGAATTGTCGATCGGTGGCGGCGTTAAGGAAGGAGTGCTTTCGGGTTTTGGAGTCAAAGAAGCAGCACATGGTATTGAATTTTCCGAGATCGAGAGCGAGAATTTTCATAGACGTTGTTCCTTGGGTTTGGGGTTGGAATTTGTGACGCGTTGTGTTCCAAGCACAACGCACGATCACGGGTTCGAGTCGCCAGATTTTATTCGAAAGACTCCCACCCCAAACCCAGGACTTACATGGATTCTTTCTCTGGTCCCGTATGTTCATAGCGTTCCGGGAGTTTAAATACACTCGCCATGATTGCCAAACATGAAGCCATTGAGATCGCTCGCCGATTTGCGGAGCAGAATTCATGGCCGTGGGATTCACGCGCCGCGACAGCAGTGCTGAATACAGATGCGTGGTGCGTCGCAACGCGCGTCGACGATTATTGGGTCGAGAACGTTTATGCTGATGTTGATGCAAACACAGGGAATGTCAGAACCGCTTCATTTCGCCCAGCTGTTTCGACTCCAATCTCACGGGAACGCGCGATGGAGATTGGTCGGGGTATCTGCGAACAAAATGGATGGGCATGGCGCGAGGTCGACATTGAGGAGGACGAATTCGAGAGCGACGACGGCAAACGGCTAAACTGCTGGACGATTGGAACGAATCGTGACCGTCTGGGTGGAAACGCTACAATTTTTCTCGATGCAGAAACTGGTGCAATTCTTCAGACTTTCTTCGCGTCACGATAAAACCAGAGAACCAAGCGGTGAACCCAAGCCGCCGATAGCATGGTCCCTTACATCAATATCAATCGCGGCGGCTGGGTTACGGCTGCCGTTCTGTGCCCAAGCGAAATTGCTGAACCATGCCAATTGGCTACGACTACCGATGTCCAAAATGTAACCATCAATGGATTTTGTTCTCCAAACGATTCGCTATTGGTCCCAGTCAATGGGGCGAAACCAAATACACATGCTTTTCGTGCCAGACGTTTCTGTCCGTGGCCACGTCGTTGGACTCGAACTCTTGGGCAATGTGGTACCGTAACCACTACGATGATATGCACCAAAACTCAGTAACGGCTCAACTCGCGGGTACGATAAACGATATCTTTTCAAAACAACGTGGGTTGACACCGATCACCTTGAATTTCTCTATGATTGGATGCCCAACATGTGGCGATTCGATGTCGACCGTCCCATTTGGGCAACACTTGATGAAATGCCCGGAATGCAAACAATACACTGGGGAATTTGACGACGGCGACGGCATCAGCATCTACGCTTTTCCCGACGCCGAACACGGCACAGAACCAAGCGATGCCCCCAAGTCGCCGATCGGCCGCGAATTCGAATCATAGTTTTTTGGCGGCGACTGGGTGATCGCCGACGTTCTGTGCAAACATGAGCGAGTCGCTTAGTCGGTTCGTCGAACAACTTGAAGCTGTGCTCGACTCAAACCCAAGGGACGTGCTGCAATTTGCAATTGAATTGCGTGACTCGGGTGTTGCAAAAGATGAAATCACACTTGTATTCGATGCAGTTCGCTCTAGGCACTCAACCGATCAAGATAGTACCAAATGCGATGCAATTCTCGACACGATGGACCTAATCACGGGCTGGTGTTCACCACAGAACGCTCTGTACCCAGAAGATAGCACATAACAATGCGATGAATGCCAAGCCCTCGATGGAGCGTTTGAGCAATGGTTGCTCAACCACTCGGGCTGGGTTATCGCAACCGTTATGCAGGAAGGCGACGCACTGTGAGATTCAACGAGATCTACAACGTTCACTGCGAGCTCATACTCGACCATGGACGCGTAATCTCACTGAGCACGTTACAGCAAAGTCGCACGTACGCGGGCTTGCAAGTTGGCGCACCGAATAAAGACTCAAACAATCACGCGATTCAATGGCATCTCGAAGAAGCTCGGAAGTTACTAGGTTCAGTCGGCGAACCTTTCGTGATTCAGCCGGAACGACGTGAATACCACATCAAGCCAGGCGACATGCAGGGCGTGCTGGATCGACAGAATGATCGTCCGCCTGAGATGCTGCATATTCCAGAATGGATCCCGGATATCTATTCAATCGGTGTGTTTCAATCTCTCTGCCCTGCCCGCGACAAAACGAAAGACTTCTCAATGCTTACAATTCTCTGGTATCAACCCGACTTTGGGCTGGACGCGAATGCCGCGAAGGCAATCTGTCTTGTAGACTGGGACTCGTTTGCAACGGATTTGGAGTGGTAGCTCAAACAAAGTCAACTGCATAACAAAGCGGTGAACCGAAGCCGCCGGTCACGCGGATTCTGCAATCATACATTATTGGCGGCGGCTCGGTTACTGCCGTCGTTCTGTCCTTGAGGCATCGTGTTTGACGCATTGACAAACGTCATCGGAAAAGTCGCTCGACATGGACGGTTTCTGTTCGTTCATATCATCGGCGACTTCACCTATGCCAATAAGATGCATGGAATACGAGACCTTCTCGTTGGGTTACCTTCAGACTTCGAAGATGAACTATTTGGCTTAGAGTCGCTTTGGATTCGAGCTAGACTAATTGCAGTCTTTGGCGTCAATCAACCGACAGCGCATTGCATGCAAACGATACTGAACTTTCAGATCGGTGCAATCGATTTGGAAGGTGATTCACCTGGTCTGAAGTTCATTCCTGTCCTGTTGTCCGACACGAGGAATGGCGTGATCGGTGACTATGGGTATGATGGTGAGCCTTCATTGATGTTTCCAAAAGGTTTGGACGAGAAAACGAGAAGCAATATTGTTGCTTCGGTTGTGGAATTGTTGAATTCGCAACCTAGTACTCTCGGGGTCTTCCATGACTATTTGGCTTGTGATTACGATGGTTCTGTAGAAATCGTTGGTTGTGATGGACGAAAAGTACACCGTGAATTCTTGGGATACCTGTTTCCGCCTCATCCAGATGATTCATGCCACGACGAATTACTCGATGGATGGTGGCCTTTCGAACTCCCACGATTGAAATGCGGACAGAACAAAGCGGTGAACCGAAGCCGCCGATCACGCCGGTTTTGAAATCATAGTTTTTTCGCGGCGGCTCGGTTACCGCCCTCGTTCGTCCTTCCAACTAACCGGGCATGAACAGTCAAATTTGCTTTGCTATGCATCCGACCGATGAACGTGAATTTGAAAGCGTTCTCCTTTGCGATAGTTCCATTCAATTCATATCAGGCCCTCGTTGGAAAAATGAGATCCCGTCAACCTCGAGATCTCTGGCCGATATCGACTCGTATTGCATCGTTTGGTCCACCTCAGATACCGCTACTTTAAACGCCGATTACATCCCTTCGTGTAACGATTGGTACTGTCGCTCAGAATATGCCACCATTCAATTCCTTCGATCCGAGATGGATGACTTAGTCATCACACAAGGTCGCATTGCGGTTATCACAAACGAATGCGAGGGCTTTCCTCTTACAAGTGTCAAACAACTGGAAAAGCGTTTTCGCAAATTGCGCAACTTTATCAAAAAGAACTATCGGAATTCGATTGTGCAGTGGCGAAACCCGACAATCCCATATCGACCATCGCAACCCAATCGCTCGGGAAACCCAAGTTCACCAGATCCACAACTGTGGGTTGGACCACATGCTTTAGCATGGTTGAGACAAAATCCTTGCCGTCGCATTAAGCAATCACTTCATTGTATTGTGGAGGCGGTCCTAATAGCGAACGTGAGTCAATAACATCGTCGATCCCAAGCAATCGGACGAACCAGAAAATGCACCCGAGTTGCCGATCGGGCATTTCCTCAAATCAAAGTCTCTTGGCCGCAACCGCGTGATTTCTACCGTTCGTCCTTTAGGTCCATTCATGGCCGACCAAGTTCCGGGTTTCCCAGAAATCAGCGAATGGCCTTTGTTTCCATCAATGCCATTGAGTATCGGCAACTTTGGTATTTACCGAGATCCTGGTCCGCATTGTACGATGTACGTTGACCTCGTTGATTCAGACGGAACGGTGTTCAATTTCTTTTTTGATCGCTTTCTTGGCCGCTTGTGTTTCGGAAGTATTGACAACGACCAAGAGTCTGCATTCCTCAAAAAAGGCAGCCGGATTCAGACAGAAGTATTCGCGATAATTAAAGAACTTTGCGACGGTCGGGATGAATACAAAGACATTCAATCTAGACTCGAGCTTGCACGGACTTACGTGTAGCGAGACACTCATCAACGCAGAAAACAGGACGAACAACGGGATGCAACGAAGCGGCGGAATCTGGTTGTATCGTGAAGTCCGCATAAACTCCCGCCGCTCGCTGCCCCCTAACGTTATCGGATGAATACGATGTAGATGACTAACGAAGGACAACGGCTTGACTAACGACTCGAACGGCACAATTCCGACCACTTGTAACGATCCTGTACTTTGGAAGCGCATTCACGAAGAACTTTCAATCGGCAACCACGTGATGGGCACAGTGATTTGCAGCCGTCCGTTCGGTGTGTTCCTTGATATCGGATATGGTGCTGGTGCCTTTGCTCTGCTGCTGGTTCCTGAGTTCAAAGACGCTAGAATACGACGATTAACGTTCGATGATTTCCCGTTGGTCGGTGACTCAGTTTCTGCGTGGGTAATCAACATCGACTTTGAAAATCGCAAAATCGCGTTGACCCAAAATCCGCCGTCTGCTGCCCTGCCCAACCAACACGAGGATGGCACGCCAAACTGAACTCCGATAACAAAACCGTGCACGGAAGCATCCGTTCGGGCGTTTGCTGCTTTAGAGACCTCACTTGCGGATGCTCGGTGACGGTTGCCGTTATCCGACTCGGGTCTATGGTCCTTCTATGTCTCTCAACTCCATGATTGACCTAACTCCAACGTACTGGCCATTCGATGTTCTTGGGCCGCTGGAACGCACGCCGCTCCATGATTCCATGCTACGATTCTTCAATGCAACTTACGATGCTGGCTTTCAACCGTTTATTACAAACGGCCACTCCGAGATTGGCTTCGGCTGCGCAAAGAAACACGATGCTCGATTCGTCCTTCGTGGCGGCCGCGGCAAACATTGGGAGCCATGGTTGACTGACTCCAACGTTGCCGTTCGGCTGGGGCCGATTTGGGGTCTGCCTGAATGCACCTGCATGGTATTCACCGAATTCGATTGCATTACGACCTTCTGCCTGCGTTGGCTTCGTGGTGATTCCCTTAGCGATTCACTTGCAAAGATCCCCGTTTACGCTAAACGAAATACAAACACACCGCTGTACTACCCTTGTCTCGATGCAAAAGACGTCGGATAACAACACGATGCACGCGGAGCCGCCGACAGCGCGTGTTTTGAATGGAGCGATCACTCCTGCGGCCCGGTGATCGTGAACGTTATCCCGCTGAAAGAAGTAACAGCGAAATGTCCTTTCCTCCTTGGCACAAGATGAAACAACAAGAAATGTCAATCTTGTCCAAAATGCGCGGAGGGCAAGAAGTTTCATTAACGGAAATTGAAAACCTCAGGTCGCTCTTTACTAAATGTGCTGAGATTGACGATGCCGCCGAGGCGATCTGTTACCACGGTGCCGCAGCAATACTTGCGGTAGTCGATGGCGACGAAAACAAAGCGATCAGACACCGCGAAATTGAAATACGAAAGATAAAGGAACTCCATATCGAGGAGCAGCAAAATCCGACGGGCGGATATGCGACTCAGGATTACGGGAATGACGAATTGCAATTCCGGATCGAACTCTTAGACAAACTCGCAAACGCGGGATAACGATACGATGCAGCCGAGTTGCCGTCGGCGGTTTCTCAAACGGTACGTCAATCGCGGCGACAGGCTGATCTTGAACATTCGGCAGCAGGAGTTTCGCGGCGTGGCATTTGAGTTGAATCGTATTGATGGAACACTTTCACTGGCGTCTCTACGTCCGAGCAACTTCTCGTTCGATGACGACGGAGCGATGATCGAACTTCCCATTTCCGCGAATCACTTTATCGAGTTGTACCTCCCTGTTGTTAATGGAAGCATTGAGGCCAGGTGGCTTGAAGTCGCCAGAGATCTAATGACTCGCCTTACAGAAATGGATAATCAGATACAACGGGCCAGTGCAGAGGCATGGAAGGCAAGCGGACAGAAATTGCCCGGTTCATATTATGAAGGCGAGCTTGCATTGATCCGATTTACCGGAGCTGATGAGGCAGAGTTGCGGTACACCGTCATTGCATGCAACTCCGAGTGGGGAGAGCGGTTTGTCCGTACCGACGGCAGTTGGGTCCGAAAGACATAAACTGCCGAACAGTCCGTTGCGCACGGAGCCGCGGGCCGCGCGGTCTCTGAAATCAACGTCGTTCCCCGCGGCCCGGTGAACGGGGTCGTTATTTGGTAAAGAAGACGTGACGGACCAGCTAGAGACCGACATTGCGACTGAACGATGCAAGCTTGATTCGTGGCTTAAAAGTTCATACGCGAACATGCCCGACACGCCATACTACGGCGAACATGACGCCAGCTATCCAGGTTGGTATGAGATAGAGGATCTCACTAGAAAGATCTTCGACAACCAGTTAACCACAAAACTGTCTGACAACTCTATTCGCTCTCTCTTGTTCTTCATCTCGCGATCCGATGAACTCAGTCGGCTCATTGGATGGCTGTATCCGAACACGGGAACTCAGTTGTCTGGCGTAGGGAACCTTACATACAATGACTTCCTGTATCTTTGTGAACGAGCCATGATTGAGCCTGATGACTACTGCGACTACCAACTAGTCGCGTGCTTCCAAAAACTTCAGGTGCTCGCGGCCAATGACAAGTCAATTCTCAATGGCTTCTTCAATACAAAAACTTACTCCTATACCAGGCGATTAGTCGTCCATGCCTATGCTAAATTCCAACTTCCTGAGGCGGTTGAGCTGATTGAACGACTCTGGGAGACGGATCAATGCGAGTTTGCGAAACTATCGTGCTTACATTCGCTTATGTCATTTCCTAGCCACATGGCACTGTTCAACCGCTATCTGTTACAGTATCAGGAACAGTTCCCGGTTTCAGAGGCAGACTATCGCGAATCACATTGGGAGCAGTTTCGGGCAATGCAAACCAAATAACAAAGCGGTGAACCAAAGCCGCCGTTCGCGCGATTTTTGAAATCATAGTTTTTTGGCGGCGGCTCGGTTACGGCACGCGTTCTGCCACTGAACCGCACACTCTCATGATTCGCAAAATCACACAATACGTTGCATCGCAATGGCATGCGATGCTCCGCGAATCTGCAATTCCGGCGCCGCCTTTCAAGGCAAGCAAAAGAACCGCAACGATTATGTACGGGCTCTGGTATGGACGGATGACGCCCAATCACGCTCGCAAGCTCGCACACGATTGGGGATATCCGAATGATCGAATTGAAGACATGATTGCTGACGCGACTGCCGAACCGTCATACTGGAGCCGACACTCTCCGGCAGATGCAGACGAAGAATCATGTCGCAATTAACATATCAATCGGCTATTGAATTCATCCGAACTTGGCGCATTGATCCACAGAATCCGCCGTACGATTTCAATGGCGTCGTGCATTTGATGCTTGCGGCTTTGGACAACATGCGTGAACATGCAATGGAGAGTGAACTCGAAGATATCGGTCGTGCGATGACGGATGATCAGAGGTTGTACCTCAAAAAGATTGCCGATTTTGGTGGCCGACTAACTGATGCCGAGATTGAATCTGAAGATAATTGAATGCGGTCGCTGCGCACGTTTGACCGCATATGGCCTAACGATACGTGGCAGAACCGAGCGTTGAACGCGAGCGGGCGATCATGCCGATTTTGAAATCAGAGTCCAACGCGCCCGCAGCGTTACCGCAGCCGTTCTGGCATCCGGAATCCAATACGTCCACGACGTTCTGATCGCCCTGAAACGCGTTAACATTGAAGGGCATATTGACGTCGATCGAGATGTCGGTCGTGAATTTGAAGTGGTGAGTGGTTCGCATCGTCGAAACTTTCGCGATTTTCGTGACTTTCGCGGTTCATAAGGAATGGGCTCACTGTTGGCGTAAAACGTAAGGCGTTGGTCCTCTCGAAATAAGTGGCTTTACACTTTAAGATCTATCAGGTTAGCAGTGACGTCTGTTATGCTGAGCGGTACCATACACAAAAGCCAGAACTATGGCATGCATCAAAGTCGCCGTTGATGCTTTACCAGAATAACAGCATCACTCGGCGACTTGATGATGCCTAGCGTTAGGCGGCAAAGAAACACCATGGCTGACGAGTGTCGAAGTTGCGGTGCTGGGATTGGCGAACTTCACGAACCATTCTGCAATCGTGAACTCTGCCCATTTTGCCGCGACTTCATCACGACCTGCGAGTGTATTTTTCAAGTTCTCAAACTTTCGCAAGAGGAACGCGAGATTATCGAGGCATTCGAGGACGATTCCGTTGACCCGCTTCGTTCCATTTGCGATCGTTGGTCGGCCGCAGTGGAAGCAAAGGGGCGAATCCCACACGACCGTCGAGCATGAGTTTCGCCGAACAATCCGTTCCTCTGGAGCCGCGGGCCGCGCGGCCTCTTAAATCAACGTCGTTCGCCGCCGCCCGGTGAACGGTAGCGTTATACCAAACCAAATGCTGACCGAGTTTGAATACCAATACCTACGACGCAACAAACGACGCTTCAAGATGACTCAAGCTGAAGCGGCGGCAGAGTTAGCCGCGGCTGGAATTCCGCAGCTTCCGGCTTTTATCGACTTTCAAACTACCTTTGGTGGGTATAGCCCTGATGAAGACGTCACATACGGAATCGTTGGGTTGAACGATGAAGGAGATGGCGAACCTAGATGGAGTGAACAGGATGAACTTCAGCTTGTAAGATGCGATCTGGAAAACCGGACACAAATCCGGCTGCGGCTAGACCAAAGTGGTGTACTTTACTATGAGTTCAATCCTGTCGCGGAATCATTCGAGTCATACATAGTGTTCAAAGCGTATTGCGATCAGACACTTTCGCCTCTCCAGTGGACGTTCATCGATCACGAACGGCGAGCAACGAAACGCTTCAGATCATTTTTTGACAATCTTGATAATGCGCCACATGTGCGCAGCGCTACCGACCAATACCATTCAATACACAAAAACAATCAATACTTTGAGATTTCTATTTGCGGCGATCGACGACTTTTCGTTCGGCCGGACTTGCTCAGGGGCGCGTAGCTCTCACCAGATTTATGGCATAACAAGACGCTGAACCCGAGTTGCCGATCACGGGTTTCTGATATGGACGCTTACTCGCGGCAACCGGGTTAGCGTACTCGTTATGTCTGAGGATTGGAAACACGTGTGGTGCTTCGACTACAGATGTGATCGTTGTAATTTCCGAGCAACCGCTGTTCACGGTGCAATAGGCTATTACCGCTTCGATGACGGATTTGAAATGCACGCGCTGACAGATTCTGCATGGTGCAACGTTTGCAATGACATCACTTCAGTCGAATCGCTACGGCCAATCGATGAAATTAGGGACGAAATTGATCGCCTCCAAAAACGCGACTTCAATGACTGGGACGTTGAATGCGCCGAGGCATTTCACGAATCAATTGACGATATCGCAATCAGACGGATTGAAATGCTGACACAACACCGGAATCGATTTGCGAACCGTCTACTTCCGAACCGCTGCATAGAATGTGGATTCTCTGACTTCGAAACACTACGGTCAATCGCGACTTCTGGTGATATGCCAGAAACGTTCTTCCACGCTAAATGTGGCGGTATACTCAGACAGACGGTAGCGTGCCATGCAATTCCCGCTACCTACTTTGTCCTTGACGCAGACGGT
The DNA here is from genome assembly GCA_017303505.1 of Planctomycetota bacterium. Taxonomy (GTDB): domain Bacteria; phylum Planctomycetota; class Planctomycetia; order Pirellulales; family Pirellulaceae; genus JAFLCP01. The sequence goes on from JAFLCP010000005.1 coordinate 21,618, forward strand.
AACAGAGTTTCCGCCGCAAAAACGACGTAACCCTGCGATGGCCCGGAGTCGCCGAACGGGCGTTTTTACACTGGATGATCGCTCACGGCGACCTCGGTCATCACAACCGTTCGTCGCCTCGCTACACCCACACCATGGCCAACACGCAACAGCCGTTTTTCATTCGCGGAATTCGCGTGGGCCTCGTCGATCAAATTGAATCGCATCCCGGTTTCAAACGCGGCGTCCTTCACCTCGACGATTGCCCTGAGCGTCCGATTTTCACAACCGTCGTATCGCTTGCTCGCGATGTCGATACGGCGACACCAAATGAATACCAAGCCCGCTGGGAGATATGGAACCGGGGCTGTGGCGAACTCCAAGACCTTCACCTTTGGATCGGTGATGGAGAATCACAGATTGAAGAATTCAGCATCCAATCCGACTGGTCGATTGAATGGCGCGAAATGGATGACACATGGCCAGATTGAACTACCAAACATTATCAAGACTGCCAGCAACATCACAGAATGGCATGCCCGCCTGCGAACGATATAATGGAGACGTTCTCGGTGACGTGAAGCGCCGACGAACAAAGAAATGCACGCGAGTTGCGGATCGCGCGTTTTCCAATGGTGAGATCATCGCCCGCAACCGCGTAATTTCCGGCGTCGTGCACCTAACGAAAAATCGATGATGATCGCCCACGTCGGAAATGAATCGATTCCGATTCACACTGAAAGAGATCTACAAGACGTGATGAACCGCCGTGACCGCAAGAATGGCCTCGAGGTTTGGTTTACGGAACCGACCAATTCATTCCCTTGCATCGCTGTTCGTATCTCGCCGCCCTGGTGCGACATACATTTCTTTCCACAAGACGGGCATCCGGGATTCCGTTGCATGTCCAACGAATTCCTCGACGAAGGTGAGCCAAGGTTTTTGTTTCAGGGATGTGACCCAGGAGATGGCGAACTCGTCCCGAATGAATTCGTGATCCCCGTCGGAGATATGCAGGCTATCGTCTGGCAATGTATGATGGATCGAGTTCCGGCCGCAACTCGCGAGTGGTATGAACTATGATTCATCAATGAGAAAGAAGAACCAAAAGCACGAACAAAGCATTGGACCGAAGTGCTCGATCGGCGCGCTCTGACATGGTTACCTATATTGCTCGCACTCGGTCAATGCGGGCGTTATGCACGAAAGCTTGAAACTCCGAAGCCAAAGAGACATGGACCAAATCTTCTCCGTTAATGCCACTGATCCGGAAATGCAACAGGCAATCCAAGAAGCGCGTGACCGCTTTTCCGAGTTCCTCAAAGTTGCCGATGCCGATATTGAGAGAATCATTCCCTGTCTGGACGACGTACTCATAAAGATATACCTATCGAATCCAGATTCTCCCGACTCAGGAGAACATGTTTGGGTGCGATATCTGGGCAGAGACGAGCGCGACAAAACACGCTTCCGCGGCGAACTCATCAGTTCCCCGAACAAGGTGAAGGTTTTGAAGAAGGGACAGGTTGCTAACTTCAAGTTAGAGCGGGTTTCCGACTGGCTGTACGTCGAGGATGATAAAGCGCACGGCGCATTTACGGTACAACTGCTTCGGCGCCGCATGACTCCGAAGGAGCGAAAGAAGCACGATGCTGGGTATCCATTTAAATTCGACTGAGAACGATACCGTGCAGAACCAAGCGGTGAACCGAAGCCGCCGATCACGCGGTTTTTGAAATCAATGTTTTCACGGCGGCTCGGTTACCGCCGTCGTCTGACATCGGCGTACGCAGTAATCAAGCATGGCAATCATTCACTTCGATGGATTCTACTACTCGCGACCTATCGAATGGGAAGACTGGCATGCGGGAGTACGAATGCACGGTGAACACGTCCATTTTCGCCGCTTTTATCCGAACGGAATTTGGCTTGGTGCCTGCCGAGACAGTACATTTGACTTTTGGACCGATTCGGAACAGCTTGATTCGAATACCATTGGTATCCTCCAACGAGGACGCGGTCCAACGGACGGAGAGGCAAATCTATTGTGGATTGCGGGTACCTACGAAATTGCCAATGAAAGACTCATTCAATCTCTCGCCCCTGATTGCGGAGGCGGATACGTGTGGGTGACCAACTACTCCATTATGGATGATCGCATCGTCGGGCCGCTTGAAGGAGAGAATCCCCTGACGCTTCGATTTAAACCCACTCCAGCAAATATGACTATCCGTTAAAATTTCAGAACAAAGCCATGCACACGGAGCACTCGAAAGCGCGGTTTGGCATTGGTTGCCTTACTCCTCGTGCCCGGTGATGGTCGCCGTTCTGTCCATGGATGTTGCAATGAGAAAATCCGGTTTCCCTTTTGTAATGCTTGCCTTACTGACGTTTCAAGTTGGATGTGAAACGAAGGTCGAGGGATACGGGGTTGGAAATGGGAGACAACCTCAGACACCTGGACTAAAGGAAGAAATACGAAAACTCAAAGCCGAGAGGCTAAAATCTCGCACTATGGGCGATGGAAACTGAACTCAGCTAATTACACCATTCAAAGTATTTAAAAACTGGAAGAACAAACGATTGCAACCAAGCCCTCGATCAGGCGTTTTGACTTGTGTGGAGTCAACTGCTCGGGCTAGCTGAATCAGGTCGTTCTGGCATTGACGGAAGCCTTATCTTGCATCCCAAGGAAATGAAATGAACGGACTGGCCGAGATCGTCGTTGATTACCTGCTGACAATCATGTTCGCAGAAGGTGACGTAATCGATGCGGACTACCAAGTGCGACTTCAAGAATCGATGTCCGAGCAGATAAATCCACTTTCAGATGCCGAGCGAATGGCGCTGTCACAAGCAGCGCAACGTCGACTGATTGAGATTGATTCGGGGCCGGACCAATATGGTTACAATGCCGGTTTGTTGGTGTCGCCCGAACAACGTGCAGTCCTCACCGCACTCGCGACGGGAGAGCTGTACGACGGGCTTAATCCATGAACGGCCCCTATAACCGGCAAAACAAAGCGGTGAACGGGAGCCGCCGATGACACGGGCATTGAAACCATAGAAAGTTTGGCGGCGGCCCCGTTATCGCTGCCGTTATGCCAGAATCACTGTCGCATGCTGGAGATCAATGGAATGACGAGGCCTGCTTTAAACCACTATCTTGTTTTCGCCCTGGGCATGTGCTTGTTCTGCAGCGCTCACGCACAAGAACCACGGAAACCGACTGGCTACGACTTTCGTGAGTCCGATCAGTATCGAGCCTTGGACGACATGTCTCGGTTGCAGCTTGAGGCTGCGGTGAATGATCTTGGAAGGCTTGAACGAGCGCTTGATGCATTCATGACAGACCACGAAGGAAAACCTCCCATAAAACTGGAAGAACTGGTTCCAGATTACATCGAGAGTCTGCCCCAAGATCCATTTTCGACCACAGAGGACAACATCCCAGCCTATCTCAATCGACATCAGCGTTCACTTGATGGTCGGGGTTACCTATATCTGCAAAAGCCAAACGGCTTTTCAATTAAATCATACAGTCCCTTGATGCTTGAGCCGTCACCGGGAGCGTGGCGGATTCAAAGTGTTGGACTGCTTGATTTTCCGCTTCGCTATCCGCGGTCTAATCCGGGACTTATCCGTACTCGCGGCTACTGGGGACGCATGAAGTTGGATGTCTTCTAGAGTATCATGACATAACAATGCGTTGGGCGCGGAGCCGCCGATCGCGTCGTTCCTGAAGTCAGTATTGATTGGCGGCGGCCCGGTCAACGCCAGCGTTATCAGGCTAAGCCAATGCAGCATGTGTCTAGCCTTGGAGGACCGCGTGTCCTGCTACCAACACAAGATGTGCCCCGCTGGATCGGCGAGCTTGGCAGCGAACCAACACCCGACGAGGGGTTGTACGCACTTGCGTGCTCTGTTGACGACTACTGTGGCATCATCCAGCCTTGGGGAACGCAGATCATTGTGTTCGGCGATGACCCGTCCGAGATGTACTGGTCGCCCGACAAAGACGGTGGATTGTTTGTTCGCTGGGTCGGCGCGGGTTCGCTCGAACCATTGATTGCCTTTGCCAAAGCTGTATCCGAAATGGACAATTGGGCCGAACGGATTGAGTGGGACGCACAAGCGACGGACTACACACTGATGGACACATGCACGTTTGTCGGTGATACTGCGCCGAGAGTCGCGATCACCCTCCCATCCGGCAGGTACATCATTAAGTCCAAGTATGCCGAATCCGATCGTGTTATGGCGATCGTCCAGCGTCTCGAATACGCCCGATAACAAAGCGGTGAACGGGAGCCGCCGACGACGCGGGGTTTGAATTCATAGTTTTTTGGCCGCGGCCCGGTTAACCGTGTCGTTGCAATAGGTTTAAGGTATGTCACACAAGCGACAGAAAAGGCAGCGTGCGAACGCAGGACCGACGCCCCTGAAAAAGCCCCGGGCACTAGCCGCCGATCTAACGAAGCAGGTCCCCAACAATTCATGGGGTGGCCCCGTCCTGGCATATGTTGACACACCATACATCTGCAGAGATTGTGGAAAAGAAGAGATTTGGACTGCAGATCAACAAAAATGGTACTATGAAGTTGCCAAAGGTTCACTTTATGCGAAGGCGGTACGGTGCAAGGCATGCAGGGCGCTCATCGCAGAACAGAAACGAATTCAACGTGAACAGATGGCAAACGGAGATCCACGGCCTCCCCGCAAAGGGGCAAACGAAACCGGATGACCACTCAACAGAACAATCGCGTGCACCACAGCGGCGGACGGTGCTTTGTGGCAATCGTACGTCAACTCCCGCCGCGAGGTGACACCTAGCGTACGTCGAACAGAAGGAGCATACTCCAATGCTGGAGCAGGAAGTCGCAATACCGTTCGTCAAGGGAAAGGTTCCTGTCGTCGTCGATTTCAAAAATCACCCCGCCATCAAAACGATTGCGGAGTGGGGGCTGGAACTGAAGCGAAAAATTGAGGAGGCGTGTTTTCTCAGCTACCGCGAAAAAGTTGCCTCCATCGGTCCTGAGTCACTTCCACGCATCAGGCGTGCAAACGAGATCTGGAAGCACCTGGAGATTCGCCACATTCGGATAGATCCGAGCGTAAAAGATGTTGTTGTGATATATGTCATTCCGGCTTGGGATGAGAGTGAGCACATGGAATGGTGTGTGCAAGGGACTGACAAGTTGATTTATGTCGGCCAATTTCTTGCGTATCCTGTGAACGGGTATCAAAATGTAAATTGAATTGCCGCAACAGCGATCTCGCCGAACAATCACATAAACCGAAGTCGCGGACGGTGCTTTATGGCAATGAAACGTCATCTCACGCGACTCGGTGACGTGTGGCGCTATCCAGCGTTAGCGATTGGTATGCTGCTGACTGATCCCGAAATTGACCGATTCTTGGCCTCGATGTCGAGTGTGTCTTGCAAGCGATTCGTACAACGCTCGATTATGGACTTTAAAAGCATTACTGTCGCAATATTCGTTCTATTCCCGTCTCTTTTTGCGATTCCAATCGGCGTACGTGCTTCCTACATTCTAGACCTGTCTACCGCCGGAAGCGTTTTGATCGCTATTACTTGGTTGTGCGGATGGAGTTTCGTGTTCGCCTTGTTATTCGTTCGATACCAGAAATGGCGTTTGCGGAGGTATGTCCGATCAGTATTGGTGGCTGACATATTTCCCAACTGCCCTCAATGTAATCAAAGCCAAGCTGAAAACGCCCTGGATACCTGTTGCTGCGGTTGTATAGTGCGACCGTTTGCTGGATAACATTGGCATGCACACGAAGCACTTGATCAGCCGTTTTGACTTGCGTTGAGTCACCCCCTCGTGCTCGGTGATGCGAGCCGTTATCCGATTCAAGAGCATTATGGGCACTTCGCTATCATACCAATCTGACACGCCTATTCCCGAACCGATTCGATCAGAGATCGTAAGATACCTCACCGAAGAATCGGACAAACGGGACTGGTGGGCTGAGTCATTGATTCTCTTTGACACCCCAAACTTGCCAGGCCACCTTGTCGGCGACACAAAACTCTTTTGCCTGATTGATGATGATCTCGCAGATTGTTTCATGGCAATGACCGACGCAGTGTTCATCATTGAACTACTGGAAACCGTATCTGCAAAATACAAAATTGACTGGACGCTTTCCCTCGCAGGATCGCCCTGCGGTCAGGTGATCAAGGGTGCGAGGGACGCCGAACTTACCAATAGCCTGGACTCCTTCGCGATGCTTGCGGATGAAGATCGTGGTGACTTCGGGAAATACGATCGTGTCCGTCTGCTCGCGGAAAATCCCGACCGCTAACGAACATCATCGGACAACAATCACGTGCACCGAAATCGCGGACGGTGCTTTAGTTTAATGAAACGTCTCCTTGCCGCGACTCGGTGACGTGTTTCGCTCGTCCTTCAAATACCATGCTCGTCACGATTGAACGAAAGAGACTTGATCCGCATCGGCTCTATGGCGTCATCGTCAATGAGTCTGAGCAACTACTTTGCCTTCACCGAGAAGTTGACTTTCAATTGGATGGCTACGTGTTCATTCGCAAAAAAGACATCACCAGTCGCATGTGTGATACACCATCTCACAAATACACAGAGGCGTTGATGCGAAAAGAAGGTTTCTGGTTAAAACCTGACCGATTCGTTCAGCGGTTGAACATCGAATCGTGGGAAACAACCGTGACCTCATTAATTGGCAAACCGGTCTTGTTGGAAAACGAGAATAAATCAGCTCATTGCTGGGTTGGAATCGTTGATGCTTGTACTCGAACCATTGCCACCATACACTGCTTCGATGGTGTGGGAGTATTTGACGACGACGCCGATCGAATTCCTCTTCGGTCGTTAACATCGATCCAATACGGCGACAGATACACGCAAACGCACTACAAGCACTTAAAAACGCGGACGAACCAAACGATGCACCGAAATCGCGGATCGGCCGTTTCCTGATGGCAAGTCAACTTGCCGCGACATCGGTGATCGCGGTCATTCTGCCAAAGAGGAAATTTTATGGGCAAGTACGATGGCCCACACTTCCAGTGTGAAGACCGTGACGTTGTCTCAATCTGGGTCGCCCATATGAACTTTGACGCGATTCCCGAGGATTACATGGAGCACAACCGCGACGACAACGATGACGCTCCGTGGAGCACGTTCACTCACAACTTTGGCTTCGGTTACTATGATGACGATTTCGTTGAATCGTACGTGCAACCCGACGAGCGAACGGCACCGCTCTACGAACAACTGAAGTATCTGTCGTACTCTGCGTCTTTCATTGATCTGGCAGTCGAAGAGGCTCGCAAGCGGAAACTGGATCAAACGACATTTGTCTTCCTGATGTACAATTTCGCGTACGATCCGAAGGTTACCAGAATCGTTCGAGATGATTACCTTGAATTCCTGGGCGTCTTTTTGTTCGATCAGGAATCAGGATCTGTTGAACAGTGGCAGGGCTGATGTGACCTGCGAAATGGCAGAACAAAGCAGTCAACCGGAGCCGTCGATCGTCTCGCTCCTCGCCTTAACATCAAACCCGGCGGCCACGGATACCGCAAACGTTCGTCGCTTCGGAGAGTCATGACTTGAGTATTGAATTCCGCTACCAGCTTACCGGAGCCGGATGGTCGGAATGCACACTGATCGTCGATGATGCCCATGTGACGGTAACGGCATCATATCTGTCTGACGCACTGCGCAGCCTCATTTCCGCCGTTTGTCGCGTCCTTGAAGGAACTGACGAAGCGACAGCCGCGTTTGACGAGGAACCCGGCGAATTTCGCTGGCGACTATTCCGGAATGACGACGAATTGGTTCGCGTAATGATTCTTGAATTCGATGACTTATGGTCAGACAAGCCGGACTCAGACGGCAAACCGATTTTCGATGTTCGATGTCGGCTTCGCACATTTGCAGGCGCGGTCTACGACGGTTGTAAGCGATTGCTTGCGGAGCATGGGCACACAGGATACAAAGAGCGATGGCACGAGCATGACTTCCCAGATTCCGAGTTCGAGGAACTGAAACGCTTGCTGGACGCCAAACAGACGCGACGAACAAAGCCGTGAACCGGAACTCGCGATCCGGCGATTTTCAAATGGAAGCCGTACTGGCGCGTGCCCGGTTACGGAAAGCGTTACGCCCTTCACAAGAAAGACGCATGGCCGATGCGATCAATAGCAAATGCTCAGATTGAAAGCATCCTCGACTTTGATCACGGCGAAGGTTGGATCACGTTTTCATGGTTAGACGAAAATGGGATAAAGCGGTCGCTTACGATAGATACCGAGGGACACTGTAGTCGTGAAATGCCGATTCGATCGGGAGCGGGCGTATCGATTGTTTCGGTGCGACCCGATAAGGTGCAACTGCGATTTACTGATGATCTTGCGTCCAAACTCGAACTTGATCATGAGATTGAATTTGCGGGCAACGTTTCAGAGAATGCGTATGCAGACCTGTTGCAAATGACCGATTACTTATGACCTTAGCCGACATATCGGATGGACCGCACCACAGCAGGGGCAGAACCAAGCGATGGACCGGAGTCGCCGATCCGGTCGTTTTCTGAATGGATGATCGCTCGCGGCGACCGCGGTCATCGCCAACGTTCTGCTAACGAGAATCTATGATTGATCGCGGTCAACACGAACTGATTCAAATCACCAGGCGTTTGTTGCTCTCGCGCAATCGCCCAAAGCGTCAATGGCTGATCGAACGACTTGGGCACATCTGGTCGCCGCCTCACATTCATCATTGCTCATTCGTTGAGCGACACCGAAAATATCTAGTTCACGCGATTCCGACTGATGAGTCGATCTCTGCTGTCCAAACATTCATTGCTGATTCTCATGTCAATGTACGCATCGCGGTCGCGTTTGCGCTCGGTCAGCAAACGGTGCCAGATGAGATCGCTGTACGCCACCTAATGCAATTGATTTGCGACGATCATCCGCATGTCCGCTGCACCGCTGTTCATAGACTCGCCTATTCACCTCGACTTAACCTCCTAGACGCCACCGACATCGAACGTGGACTCTCCTGTGATACATGGACCGTGCGATGGACGGTCGCGTCCGCAATACACTCAACCGATTTCGCCAATGTCGAATGGGAAACGCTTGTTAATTCGATTCCGAGGACGGCTGACTTCATGCTTTTTCAATGGCTTCAATACTGCATGCCGTATAAGGCTCGCTTGCTGGATGATGCGACGCTATCATCGGACGTTGCGGAACGGGTGCGCGCGATCCCAGACACGGCCCCGTTTCGAGACCAAATCAAAGACATGGCCAATCGCTTGCTTGCACGCGCATAAAAGACAGAACCATGTGGCGAACGGGAGCCGCCAATGACTCCATTTGCGAAGTCATAGTCGTTTGGCGGCGGCCCCGTTACCGCCGTTGTTATCACCTAGAGAAGCGGGGCGTCGATGCACAACGTGAAAATCTTCGTTTCCGTTACAGTCCTTTCGTTCGCGCTTGGATGTTCAACGGAGTCAGGCAAGGATACTGCGCAGCTCGAAGGAAGTATTCGCGAATCACTCGAACTCGATAATCGCATGGCCAACGACAAGCTCACTTCATCTGAAATCACTGCCGCCGAGGAATTTATGGGACACGTGGAGGCCGCTTTTGAGAATAAGGATGCGAACTTGCTAGAACGATTGTCTCATGCCGGTGGGGATCCTCGTGGTATAAAGAACACAATTGAATACAATCAGAATCTGATGAATGGTGGAGATCGCGTAAAATCATGGACGGCAAAACGTTACGAGAGGCCAGATTGGGATTACCTAAAGACAAACGATTTCTATCCTGAACCAACGGTATGGGTTGATGTTGTGCTAAACAACGGGTCGGGAGACTATTTCATATTTTTCGCTCTTGCACCCAATGCAGAGGGAGACCTGCGCAGTTGTTACTACATCGATAAGAAGTAAGCTGGTAATCATGGGATAACAACGGGTTGGACGCGGAACCGCCGATCGCGTCGTTCGTGAAGTCAATGTTGATTGGCGGCGGCCCCGTTACCGCCATCGTTCTGCCACATAGCGAGACCGCGCCGATTTCCAAACGAGACGCAATTACAGAGATACTCGACGAAAAGACGCAATCCATTTTGCGCTCCGTCACGTCGGCCACGTGCGTTCTGGTTGCCCCAGAGGATTTTTCACGAAATGCTCGTCCCATATCGCCTTGCGTTGATGTTAGTGCAGATGATGTGAGGATGATTGCCACGCTATTACTTAACCGCGAATCCTGGTTCTTTGCATGCAAACGTTGCTTGCCAAAAAGCACGGCGATCCTAACTCTGGCCTCGCCCATCGAACGCATTACAATCCGGATCGGAATGTCGTGCGCAGATTGGGAGATTCAAACTTCTCATCGAAGAATTGGCGGCTTCTTTGATCCCGTGGCCGACCAGATTCGTGGTATGCTCAAACGAACATTTCCAGACATTGCATCTTCCAATTCCCAATCGTTGTGGAGAAACGGTGCGATTGCGAAACTGAGGCGTATCGAGGCGGCAGAAAAAAGCGATCCACCCAAGTCGCCGGTCAGCCGCGATTTTGAATCATAGTTTTTTGCGGCGACGGCGTGATCGCCGCCGTTCGTCAACAGAAATTAAATGCCAACTGATCTACCGACTCTGAACGCAAAGCTAAAGTTCGTTGGCCTTAAACCAGTGCAACTAGTGCAACGCGATCCCAACGAAATATTTGCGGGCGCAGTCACCAAAAATATAACTTCCTCTGAGGACGAAGACCTAGTCGAGTATTTTCTTGCTGACGGCTATCTTGGTTCCGCGGCGTTCAGGAAAGATGGTACGCTCAAATCCGTTAGCCCATGGTGTGATGGGCGACCTCACGGTACTTGGCAAGAGTTTAACTCAACAGGCCAGATCATTTCGCAATTTGATTACATCAATGGCGAGAAGGATGGGTTAATCCTACGCTGGCATGACAATGGAGAATTGGCGTTCGCGAGCGAATGCAACGGAAGAAATGAAAAATCTACGACCGCCAGTTGGTGCGTAGACGGCGTGCTCAAGTCCTGGCAAATCAAAGAACCAGGAGGCGAATCCACTGCGTTTATATGTCTCGCTTGTCGGTACGCTACATATTGCGAAGGTTGGGACCATGCTGGTTTTTCTGAACGAGGATTTCTTTACAATGATGATGGAGATTTTGTGATTTCTTGGGATGCATGGGACCCTACGTACGTTGAGCTTGTCGGAGAGTTTACCTTTCCATGGTTGTTGACTTTAGAGCAGCAGGCTCGCATCGAAAGACAACTGCTTCCCGCGCCAATCGGAGGCAATTTTCTTTTCCGCAATCCTGCACGTTGTCTTTCGTGCAAACACCCGCTATCGCCACCTCTTCCGGACTGCATTTATCTGTGGGATACGAAACGGATGATACGTAGCGGAGTTGGAGAGAAGTATCCTGACGGACCACTTGAAAATTACCTAAAATAACGACGAACCAAGCCGTGCACCAAAGCCCGCGAACGACTCCAACTAAATGGATGCTGTCATGAGCGAGCTTGATGACGGCAAGTATTCGTCGAATAGAGCAAAGTAGTTGCAGTCAATGGCCTCACGCGATTCGATAGCAAAACTTGTGAATGACTCACTTGTATTGACCGGTCAACCTGATCGGACAACTGATCGCACACGCAAATCACTCGAACTGGCAGTATTAGCTGCGTGTGAATTTGCGTCGCCGGTGGTAGATTCGACTCACTTGCTTTGTGGATTGATTCGCGAAGGAAATGGGTTAGCTTTCCACATCTTGAATCAATTGGGTTTGACGCGAGAACGACTTGAACAAACGACGGCGCGTGGGCACAAGGCTGGAGAATCCTCTTCGCTTCGGCTTGACGACGACCTGACGGCAGCACTGAATGAATGCTGGACCTTGGCCACTTCTCTCAACCACAACTTCATCGGCACCGAACACTTGCTACTCGGAATCGTTGGCGCTCGGACCAGAGCACTCGAACTCCTGCAGCAACTTGGCGTCGACCGCTCCGCAGTGAACATTGAGATCCGAAAACTGATAGGTGCGCCCACTTAAACTGCAAGAGACGAACCAAGAAACGCACGCAAGTCGCCGAAGGCGTGTTGTGGCAATGGAGAATTACGCGCGGCGGCTGCGTGATTTCAGTCGTTATGAAGGAAGACGACGCAGCATGAAATTCAATGAGATCTACAACGTCCACTGCGAGCTCATACTCGACAATGGACGCGCAATCACACTGAACACGTTACAGCAAGGTCGCACGTACGCGGGCTTGCAAGTTGGCGCACCGAATAAAGACTCAAACGATCACGCGATTCAATGGCATCTCGAAGAAGCTCGGAAGTTACTAGGTTCAGTCGGCGAACCTTTCGTGATTGAGCCGGAACGACGTGAATACCACATCAAGCCAGGCGACATGCAGGGCGTGCTGGATCGACAGAATGATCGTCCGCCTGAGATGCAGCATATTCCAGAATGGGTCCCGGATATCTATTCGATCGGTGTGTTTCAATCTCTCTGCCCCGCCCGCGACAAAACGAAAGACTTTTCAATGCTTACAATTCTCTGGTATCAGCCCGACTTTGGGCTGGACGCGAATGCCACGAAGGCAATCTGTCATGTAGACTGGGATTCGTTTGCAACGGATTTAGAGTGGTAGCTCAAACAAAGGCAACTGCGAAAGAAAGCGGTCAACCGAAGCCGCCGATCTACGGTTTCTTCAATCCTACATTATTGGCAGCGGCTCGGTTACCGCCGCCGTTTTTGGAAAAGACACTCGAATGACACCTCTTGAGTCGCTGCTCGCAACAAAGTGTCCTCGCTGTCTGAATGGCGTCTCTGCTACGGCAACTTCCCCACTCGACGAACGCGACTGTGTGGTGACCGCATACTCACTTGCGCCTAAGTCCGGCGGCGACACCGCTTGCCGCGTCCTGGGTTATCCTATCGCCGACTACAACTCGGAATGCAAAGACGATCCAGATTTTGTTGGTCCTATAAATCTACGATGGAATGACGATTCTGAATCATGTGTCTTTGATAGTGACATCCACGGCTATCACGGGGAAATGGATTCGTCGGCAAAGATCCGCGGTAATGGAAATGCCAAGATCTACAAATGTTCCAAGTGCTGCCATGACCAATTCCGCGTTGCAGTACAGTTCGATTACTGGGACGTATGTGATGATTTGCTGGAAGACGAACCGGAAATGCCCGTGGAAGACTACTTTTGTAACGTGATCATTGCGGGGGCTTGCACGAAGTGCGGCTAAAGCAATCGCATTTTAGACATGGACCTGTGAACGCCAAGTAACAAGGCGCTGGACGCGGAGCCGCCGATCGCGTCGTTCATGATGCCACTGTTGACTGGCGGCGGCCCCGTCAACGCCAACGTTATCGGCTAAAGCAATGCCCCGTGATTTCGAATGTACTACTTGCAAACTCGGATTCTCTGTTGGTACCTACCACTATCATTCATTTGAGGGCGAATTCCTTGGATGCGATTTGCTCGTTTGTGCAAGTTGTGGACTCCAACATGCCGTGGAGGTTCCGCGAGCCGCTGCGCTACCCTACGCGCACGAATCGCTGATGCAACCATTGACCGATTGCCCAAAATTAGAGGGCAGTTGTCTCTTGTTCCCGGAAGATCAATGGGGACACAGAACTCTTGTTACCAATAGAAATCCCGAGTTTCTTCATTGTCACTACTGTGACCAAACCGGGCATATTACAATCAACATGGAATTAGGAAGTCGATGCCCTCGCTGCGACGAATTGCTTCCACGACCGATTGCGGACTGGATGACGTAACTGGGCAGCAGATTGCCAATAACAAAGAATGCACACGAGTTGCGGATCGCGCGTTTACTGATGGTAAGTCACAAGGCCGCAACCGCGTGATCTTAGTCGTTCTATCGTTGATATCATGAAACTTGTCGCGGACAATCCTTGCTGTCAACTGTGTGACCGTCCCGCGATCATTGAATTGCGTGATTCAATACAGGCATTGGACGCTTTACATTGCCAAGTCCATAAACCAGACCTGTGGCCACGCAAGTTACCGCATTTAAGCATTCGTCGCTTTCGTTCAGACCCGGACAGCATCACGTGTCGTCTCATGGAAATGCCGGAAGACTCGCCCGAACACACATCTTTTCGTGAAGAGGTGTGCGATCTGCTAATCCTTGGTGGAGAAGGTGCCTGCCGATACTACTTGAGCAAACTGACAAACTCGAATCAGTTTGCGCTGTGGAACACTGAGTTTGAGGACAATGCATACGAGTACCTGCTAGCGGCCACAAACGGTGCCGCTAAATCCTTTGAAGTCCATTGCAATGTAGGTTTACTCAGGGCTGTATTCAAATTGGCATTCGAAGGATCTCGTCAATCGCGAGCGGCTACCACAAAGCAGGAACGCGCGGTTGTGTTGCTCGTTAACCATCTAACCTGGTCCGACGATGCAATCGCCGAAAAAGTTCCTACGACCGTGAAACAGCTCAAACGCAATTGTGACTACAACGCATTACGTGCTTCAATAAAAACACGACGTGACATTGGGTTGCAGACGGAGCCCTCGATCGGCCGTTTGGACTTGCGTTGAGTCAACTCCTCGGGCCTGCTGATGCGAGTCGTTATCCGAATGAGCTTTCTCGAATCAATAACCAATGACTTCTGTTGACCCACACGCCGTAATGGAACTTCGTCGGTTGACGGGCTTTGGTGTGATGCAATGCAAACTCATCATTGCGGAGGCTGGTTCCGTTGACATGGCACTCGAATGGATTCGATCACGGAAGGTACCACCAACGTTTATATCGTACAGCCGAATTTGTCCACAGTGTGGCGGCGGACTTCGAGGCGCAAATCAAATGGATTGTCCAAATTGTAACTGGCTCAGGGCACCGCCGAGGGATCGATCGAAATGGGGCAATGCAGGCAGATGTCCCAATTGCGGTTTCTCGTTTCGATGGGACGGGACGGTTTGCACTCATTGCGGAAACGGAGCTGAGACTTGACAACGCTATCGTGCGTCAACTCCATTAAATGAAATCGCCCAACGATCAAATGTAGCCGACAGCCGGATCCGCCGGTTAAAAATAGGAAGTCAGTCGCCGGCAGCGGCTGATTTTTGGTGTTCTGTGACTACGGCAGTAAATTCACGCGAGAGACCTATCGTAATGCCAATTGGACTACGTCAATTGCTCGAATCGATTACGACTTTGTTTGACTCGCCTGATGTTCTCGCAATAAACAAGCGTCCCTCGCTAACGGACGCTGACTTTTATCGAGAATATTATGCAAACACGGTAGTCACTCAAGAAACGTGCGCCAGAGTCCGACGTGTCCTAAGCGTGCAACTTCGACTTGCGAACACAAGACCGGAAGACAATGTTGCCAAACTATTTCCCGATATCGATCTTGCAGAGATATGCTTCGAGATCGGCGAAGAATTTGGTGTTTCGTTTCCGGACAGTTCGATTGAAAAATGGGATGGTTCTGTGGACTCGCTAATCCGGGAAGCGCAACGGTTGAACGACGAACTCCAGTCGACGTTACCAAATAGCTTCGGCGAATCTTGACAGAACAAAATGTTGAACCGAAGCGGTGGTCCGAGCGTGTCTTGATAGCTGACTTGGTTGGCCGCCGCTCGGTCATTGGCGACGTCGCTTTAATCATGAGCCAGATGCAGTGCAAATGTGGACATATCATATCCGATGCTGTCTGTCCGTGCGTGACGGAAGCAGACGTCATCGGTGATGCTGCGTACGAACGTTTTGACCGTGACTTTACTCGTGACGTTACGGACTTCCTCGCTTCGGTACACGAAGGTAGACGGAATGATTGGCTCGTTGAGAACTTTGGTGCGATTTATCCAAATGATCTGCCTGACGCCGAGATAATCTCCGACTTGTTAACGGCAAACTTCCGAAATATGCAGTTTCTATGGCCGAATGCGAAAAATGTGGACGCCTCTGGCTTCAGCGACGCGTTGGTGAAAATCATTACCGTTCATTCGCGCCTGATGAAGGTGGATACGAGTCGCATCTCGCGATCGTTGGTGCGGCCAATTGCGATCCCGGCGGCACATAACGCGACGAACAATCGGATGCTCCAAAGTTGCCGAATGGTGCGTTTTGCCAGTGGAAAGATCACCCCGGCAACTTGGTGACCCGTAACGTAAGTCATCAGCATGGACAATACACCCCTTTCCATCTTCGCTGCGGCGGCGCAACACTTGGTTGTGGGCACGCCTACTTCGCGCTGCTGCACCTGGAGGACGACGCGCTGGGATGATGACTTTGATCTTTCATCCACACTGCGCTATCTCCGCGCAGAAGGAGATGATCCGGATGAGTTGTTGCTTCAACGATACGCTGCCCTTCATGAACAACATATAACTATTGACCTTGCGGGAATTGGCAAACAGGCATCTTGGATTGAACTGCTAGAAGACGAATTCGTCGATTACGCATCGTTTCGCCATATTCGCGAAACTAACGCCTACTCCACGATAGTAACATTTACGACGCCAGCGATTTCAGATTCAAAAGATTTGGCGTTTCTGGAATTGTGGACGGAAGATGGCCGGTATGCTCAAATGGGTTGCTGGTGGTGGCTGCAAATGCGATTGACGAGCAGAGGCTGGAACGTCGATTGGAAAAACATGCACGCCATGTCCTGATCGGCGGCTGAACCAAGAAATGCACGCGAGTTGCGGATCGGGCGTTTCCTAAAATCAACATTTTTTGTCCGCCGCAGCGTTATCGGTGGCGTTATCGTGAATCCCCCTTTTGTGCAACACATGGCCTCTGCTGATCGCAAATCCATTCTAATCGCCAGTGCGACTTTCGCTGCAGCGACCATCGTGCTTTGCCTTACAGTCTTCAGCAATCCATTGGCCATTGCTTATCATCAGTGGCGAATGAATGTTGAGCACAATGCGGTCTTTGGCAATCCCACACCAATCGAAAATGGACTTGCATCCTTCGATGTAACTGGTGTTGACGTTGATGCCGCAATGGAAAGGTATTTCACACATCGCAAGGCATTGGTTGATTATGGTGTCCTCCGACATTTGTCTTCGACGTTTACCAACCTGAACTCTGACGGAACGCAAGAACAATCACAAGCTCGGTAGGCCTTCGTTAATCGAATGTGGAGTCGGTTTCCAGGCCACAGGCACTATTACTTGTCGGATGATGGATCATTCGAAACTTGGATACCCGTTGCTGATGAGACAGCGTGGATTGCCTTTATCGACGGCGAAACGATAATAAGCCAGAAATCACGATAACAAAAAACTGCAGCGAAGTGCTCGATCGGCCGTGCTGACTTGCGTTAAGTCTCACGCTTGCACTCCCTGAATCTTGGCGTTGTGCTATCAAATGAATAAACCAATTTGGCTTATCGAAGCGAATGTTGAAGGACTTCCATCCGAGGCGCTTCAATCAGAGATTCGTCGCCAGGGTATGGAAGTACGTATCGTCAAGCCATTCCTTCACGCTCCTCGTCCACGTGACATCCTCGGTGCAGAGCAACTCCCGTTGGACGCGTTGGCTGTGTTCACTGGGTCGCTAACACTGATGCGTTATATCCAACAGAATCGCCGATGGAGACCGGGAGGTTGGTGTAGCTTCGACAATCTAGCATGCTCCATTTACTACGCGTACTTCGGCTCGCATATGCTAAATCGAAACTATACCTTTCTTCCGATTGCAGAAGCGCTTCGACGACATGATAGGCTGTTCTCTACATTTGGTCGGCAAGATACGGTATTCGTTCGCCCCGACTCCGTTGACAAAAGTTTCTCTGGCAAACTGGTCGATCGCAATGCGTTTGTCGACTTACTACAACCCCACGCGAATGATCCAACCTTATTGGTGATGGTTTCGGAGCCACAACCGATACGATTCGAATGGCGGCTTTTCGTTCAACGTGGAAGAGTGTTTGCCAGTAGTCAATACCGGCTGAATGGACAAACTAATGTCGCCTCAGATGTGCCTGTTACGGTAATCGACTTTGCTGAAAACGTGCTTGCACAAACTACTTGGCGGCCCGATCCCTTATTCGTAGTCGATGTTTGCGATTCCAACGATGAACTGAAGATCGTTGAATTGAATAGCTTTAGCTGCTCAGGCCAATGCGCGATTGACCTCCAGAAATACGTCTCTGTGGCAAGCGAATCCGCTATGATGTACGCTTAAAGTGACAAAGAAGCAGAATAATCGCGTGACCTTTGCGGCGGACGGTGCTTTCTGGCGATGGTGCGTCAACTCCCGCCGCGAGGTGACGCGTAGCATTATCCAACTAAGACATGTCGATTGACCTTACAGCCATTATCAGACATCAGTTGAACGCGGAAGCAGTTCTTGGACTTCCAGATATGCTAAACCGTGACAAAGAGCTGGCTGACACGATGCGTCACTTGAACATTGCTGCATACGGAAAGCTTCGTGGCAATACGAACTCAGTTCGATGGTCGTGGGACAAATACAGGCGTCCGGCCGATTCGACGGAGATTGGCCGCATTTGGGATGCTGGTGAACCCGTTGACATTAGCGGACCGGTCTGTTCGCTTTACGTGTCACGCTACCAGTTCCATGTATCTTCATTTTTTCGTGTCATGTATGTCGCGGATGACGTGCCCTTACAAGACTTGCTTTGGACGGCAATGAAACGCTTCCATTCCATCGTCAATCGTGACGTCGACGACTTGCGACTGCTTTACGCGCCAGACAACGCTTATGCCGAGTCCCGCATCACTGAGGAATATCAACGTTCGTACGCAGACCTGATAAACTGGGCTTCCAACGAATTTGGGCCGCCGCTCGCCGACGTGAAGTCAATGGTCGTGCAACGTGACGATGGCACGTATGATTTACGTGGATACGTTGTTTTGACGCTTGAAAACGAATCCGCCGAACAGGTCGGATAACATCAAAAAATGCACCCGAGTCGCGAAGTCGGGCGTTTTGCAAAGGGATAATCTCTCGTCGCGACCGGGCGATTGGTGTCGTTCGTGGAATGAAACATGGCTGCTTTCTCCGAGTTCATCATTAATGACGACTGGAAAGCTGAGGTCGTACTCTATTGGGATACGTCATATGTACTCGATAACGGCGAATTGCTACCAATCAAGCAAATTGAGTCATGGTGTCGAACCTGTAGGAACGTCGTCGCTGGAGAACTTGTTCCCACAATCGATGACATCCAACGAAAAATCGCGATGCTGACTGATCCCTCCGACAAGATTCACAATTGCTTCGGACGATCTACAATCGAGAATTGGTTGGTACACGAGAAACTTCGGTTGCAATGGAGAGCGACACGAAGGGCGTCCTCACATTGTCTCGACTGCTTCTCGACCGATATTGCTCATATTGTAACAGACAACTTTTTCGACCCTGAGTCACGTACGAAAATACATCGCGTCACTGGTGGGCACGCATCTATGGACCACGAGGTTTTTCGACGCTTGACGCCGGAAGGTGTCCTCATAGAAACGGACGATCCACTTCACGCGGTGAAGTTCCACTAGAAACATAAACAGAAACGCTAGACGAACCATCCGATGAAGCCAAGCGGCGGATCAGGCGTTTTCTAAAATCAACATTCTTTTTCCGCCGCAGAGTTATCGGTGGCATTCGTCAAGCAACATGAAGACTAGTTCTGCCTACGATCGACGACTACGAATATGGGAAACCAACTACGGTCGGGACTGCGGATGGCAGATTGAACGCAACGGGGAAGTTATCGCTGTTTTGTCCGAGCCTCGCTACGAGGAGATGTTCTGGGAAAGCTATCGGATGGAAATCGTCACGGAAGATCTGGAGCTTCGCGGCCGATTGCTCACGACTGAATTCTGGGTCGTCGCAGAGGCTGAAGGACTTCGATGGAAGAATTTGGAGTTTGGTGAGTTTGCGGAATTCGCATTTCCCTCATTGTCGCCATTTCCCGAGCCTGGACGACTGACTATGCGAGGTCTGTACTTGCCCATTGATCCTCCAAAACTTTACGACAAAATGATGCTTGCGTATCGGCGATGGCGGAGAAATCGAATGGCGAATAAGCCGTCGCAGCCAAGCAGCGGATCAACCGAGCCCTAATGGAAACTTACCTTGCCCCCGCTGGCTTAGCGGCAGCGTTCGTCGATCAAAGTAAACGGCAATCATAAATATATGCGAACGCAAATGCCGCCCGAGTTGTACGACTACCTTGGAACAGAGAATCGTAAATGGGACATAGGAGAGGAGTATCTACCCTATGCGACGCTTTACACGGCAGAGGACGCCCCGGAAATCACTTGTACCATTCGCGGGCCGAACTACTTTGGTGAATGCCCTGCCATTGATCTTGTTTGTGACGTCGGACCGCATTACTTTTCACCAGTAGGAGCACTTGTTTGGGTCCCAAAGCTGTCTGAGTATGGCTATTGGAATGATGCTCAACATATTTTGCTTCTACACCCCGGAATTACCCTGTCGGATATTCTGGATGATCCAGTTACCTATCTCATGCATTACGGTCTGAGCTCTGGTCGGGCCTTTCCATATTACCTAAAACCGTGGTGTGCAGAGTACCCCGACGATGAACGGTGCAGGTCCCTGGTTTGTTGTGCAAGGCAATTGCGAACTTCGGCGTTCACATTTCCCCGCGCGCTCAAGTCCGCCTTGTTGGCTGCCGAACCCGAGCTCAATGTTTCTCCCATGATGCGCAGAGTAGTTGACTACCTTGCTGGACAGTTGATTAACGATCTTGTCGACCGCAAAGATATAGGAGATGTCAAGCAAATCTGTGATTCAATGCTCGGTACGATTTCAATCGCTCCGAAGCCAGCAATGAGGCTCGAGGCTGCGGCGGCGAGACAAGACTTCAAAACTGGGAATTTGTCCGCAGGCATCAACCGTTATGAACTTGTATTGGCGAACGATTTCTACCGCGAGTATCATGAATGGTTCAGAGAACGGCTCCATCGCCTCAAGGAATGGATGCAACCAGACAACGAACCATGCGATGGACCGGAGTCGTCGAACCCGCCTTTTGACAATGGATGAACGCTCCCGGCGACCGCAGTCATCGCAGTCGTTGTCGCATCGCACAAAACATGCCAACGATAAAGAACCAACTCGAAACGCTAGATTCTCTGTTGTCTCGCAACTACCCCGCTGTGCACGTCGATTTGCGAGATGGAGTCGCAGCGTATTCTTGGCGTTCATCGGAACTGAACGACTGGTTTGCTTGGCGTAACGGACAATCCCGAGAATCACGCGAAGTTCTGTTATGGCTATATCGGTTCATTGGTTACGAAGAGGGACGAGATTCATTGAGAATGCTTCGTCGTGAATTGATTGCCCATCCACTCAATGGATTGATTATTCTATTTCTGTCCACCCGCCTGCTTTACTCGGTTCCGTTGTTGATAGATCATGGTGGGAATGGCTTTTACTTCGACTGCATCAGGAATACGATCTTCCATCGGGAGCACGCAGAACGAGATCGTGTTTTCAGCGACTGGAATGGCTTTCTCGTGTTTCTCAATGAGTTACTTGAAACACGACCTAAAGGACAGAGTCAGATGTTTCAACGAATGGCTGATCTGATGAATCAGCACACTCGATAATACCGATAACAAAGCGTTGGACGCGGAGCCGCTACTCGCGTCGCTCATGAAGTCAATGTTGATTGGCAGCGGGCCCGTTACCGACGACGGTCGTTAACAAAGCAATATAGATATCCGGTGTCATGTACAATCGAACGCAACAACACCTTATCGTGGCCGTGGCTCCCGGGAGACTCGATGAATGACGTACGAAGCCGTGTTCTGGATGATGCTTGCAACGTGGGCGGTTTCATTGTTGTATCCGTGGCACCCATCGTGGCCAAAAGCGAAATGGCTTGTCCATTTGCCTTGGGCACTCATTCCAATGTGGGCTTGGTATGAGTCGTTGATGCCGTCTGGCATGAACATCCGCATTGACCTGCTTTTGATAATTGGCGAAGTAGGACTTCTGTTTGTGGTCTACATCGTACGCTTGATTATGTTTCGGACGATATTTCGTTCAAACAACAAAAAACAGACAATAGGCAGTTCTCACACTTGATCGACAAGATCGACTCATGAAGCCAGAACTTGAAACGCTGATCAGGCATTTTAGCGTAGCGCAAGATGTTGGCGTCGCGACCATCCGAGACACGTTCAAATTTCCGTTCCCCACATCCGGCCCAGATTGGGTGCACTATTGTTGCGCCCACGGGCTACAGAAGATCCATGAACTGAATGGCATTCCAATTTACGTTCACGGCTATAGTATTGAACTAAAGATTGGTGATCTGACCATAGATTTCGATTGGGGGCCCAATGGCGAGCCCGACGGATTTGACGCATGGCGGCTCTACAATTTCTCACTACACAATGCTACTGGCGTACAATGCACGCACAAAGAGGTCATACAATGGATCGAAGCCGCGCTAGAAAAGGGTCAGCTTGAACGGATCGATTACACGTACTTTGCCCCGACACGCAGAGCTATTCGAAGCGAAGTCGACCAACCAAGCGTCGTACGTAAGTCGCCGGTCGGCCACGAATTTGAATCCTAGTTTATTTGCGACGACTACGTGACCGCTAACGTTTTGCCACTGAGTTTCCGGGCAATTGAGACACAATGAACATGGGTGTTGTCATTAAGCATATCGATGCTTCAAACGAATACGAAGACCGTCACTCTGCCACTATTTTGCATCAAGACCATCGCATCAATGCTGTCATCTTTGGCCCTTTTACTCGCGTCAGTTCGCTGGTCGGTACAAGCGTAACAGCAGAGTACGAATTGACGAAGATCGCGTCCGCTGAACTCGATCTACCAGCGCAAGATGAAGCGTCTGGCATATTTGAAGAAACGCCTGATACAATACTGATCGACGGGACCGTGCATTTATTGACACACGTCGACGATCACATGACTTGCATCGATATTTACATACAAAACG
This sequence comes from Planctomycetota bacterium, assembly GCA_017303505.1. Taxonomy (GTDB): domain Bacteria; phylum Planctomycetota; class Planctomycetia; order Pirellulales; family Pirellulaceae; genus JAFLCP01. Next base: position 44,646 of record JAFLCP010000005.1, read on the forward strand.
GAGCGGACTTCTTTGCAATTTCTAGTGATGACATCGAGCGCATACCCAAAACTGGAAGTCGAATTCGCATTCGAGGGCGCGGTCTAGTGGTGTATCCTACATACACCTAGCATAAAATGGCAGAACCCACCGATGCACGCCAAGCCCTCGATCCACTGTTTAGACTTGCGTTGAGTCAACTGGTCGGGCTGGGTGATGCCCGCCGTTACCCTTCTGAAGAATGCGTCGTCGATGTCACTCCGTCCACCCCATATTGTTGATGTTCGACGATCTTTCGAAAGCGCAATCCGCGGTTATGTTCTCGTGCGCAGCTCACAGCTCGTGGTCATTCGCGAATTTGACGGCTTTTTGCCAGATGGACTTACCGTGCTTCCCAGTAACACAGTGACAGAGTTGACAATAAATGAGCGCTGGACCGAGATGATCGCATGTGAGGGCCATGCTTCATTGGCTAACGAAAAACCACCATTCTTGGCAGACAACATTCGAACCGTCCTGGATTACCTTATTTCTAACGAATTTTGTGCTAGGCTCGATTGCGAGAAGAGTGCCGAAGCTGAAGAATACGGTTCACATTTCGGACGCGTTATCAAGATGCATGAAGCGGATATCGATTTTGTTTTTTTCGATACCGCCGGTCGCTGGTCTGCTGCGCCATATTCGATTCCAATCCGATCGATCACGCAAATCGTCCTCCACTCGCGATACCTTGATACCTTCGCGAAATACCTCGGGCCATGTCCGAATGGAACTAGCCATAGCGGGTGACCATCGCATGCAACTGAGCCGGCGGTCGGGCCGGTTTTGAAATCAACGCATCTCGCGCCGGCCCGAAGATCCGAAGCATTATCGCACCATGAGCCCATACAACAGTTGACTTATGAAAATCGCCGCCATACAGATCGCTGCATTCTTCTTTGTTGCATTGACACCATACGCAAGCCTAATCGCCTTCCCGTTGTATGTGATGGCAAACTTACTATTGGGTCCTGCCTCGATTCTTGCGCTACTTGTGACTTCTCGGCAAGTTGGCAACTCGCTTGATTTTCCCAAAGCTGGCTTCGCACATAGCATGTTTCAGACTTGGTATTGGAGCAATGTTGCCTTAGCAACTCCCTGCATTGCTGTCGCCCTGTACTGTTGCGTGTCTGGACTGCAACGAGGCGAGCATATTGTCGTACGGCGTGAAACACGGGAACTTAATGGAGGTGCTGGCAGAGTCGATCTTTTGCTGGGTCACTCAAAAAAAGATGCGAATCCAAATAAAACCAAAACATTGTTGGCATTCATATTGTTTGACCCGAATCGTTCCTACGAGAAAACCGACTTTTCGGGTGGGGATGGTCCGGAGGTATCCGCGACAAACATTAACCTCCAAACACCGGGGGCCTCGACCTTCGGCTATGGCTCAATCTGGAACCGAACTAGTGACCTCTTGGAAATTCAGGGACGCGAATTTGCTCGGAAGAATGGCAATGTCTTTCTGATCTTGCAGACAGACTCCTACCCGTGCGATATCATTCAATTGTCTGAAACATGCGACGCAGCAGGAATTGATCAGGTCATCGAGTTCGCCAAAGAGCAATGTGAAAAGATCGGTGAAACTCGTTTACGACAGCTCCGTGATACCAGATAGAGCACGAACCAAGAAATGCACGCGAGTTGTGGGTCTCGAGTTGCCTGATTGTGAATCACTTGGCCGCAATCGCATGATTTCCGACGTGATGCTCCCGAGGGAGAGATGAGATCTGACTTTTGCCCTGGTATTGCATTCTTGCTTCGCGGCATTCCCATTCCGCAATTGGGTAGTACGATTCCATGGTGTGTGACTATGTCCGAGTTTGCAATTTTAACTGAGAGGCAGGAACTTAAGTACTCGATTGCACGTTGGCCGTTACTGGACTTTGAATTGCTTGGTTTGACTGTGAATTGGGGGTTTAATTTTGTCTCTGATCGAGCCAAACGGTTGACGTCAATCTCGTACCATACACTTGGTGAAAAAGAAGCCCATAGTTGCTATATTAGAACGCGAGATCATCTACGAGGTTTGCTTGGCGAGGAAAATTGTGGCAATAACTCGGAGCGTCAATACTGGCATCACATTGGCGTTTACGTCACCAACGAGATCTCGACAGGATATTATCCGTTGCTGCGTGAAAGCCTGACTAGCCACTGCCTCACCGTCGGCTTGACAAACGAACTGCAAGAAGAAATCCAGAAGACCAGCGGAACAAAGCGGTGACTCCAAACATCCGAAAGCATGGATACTTACATCAACATCAAACTCAGCGGTTGAGTTACACCATCGTTCTGCGGACATAGCACATATCGGTGTATTCGTGGCAAAGAAATTCAAACTACCGCCAATTGAAAAACTTGCGACCGTCGACACTGCCGACTCCCAATATGGGAATAGCCTTGTTGAAATCACCGGCGTTGTGTCGCTGGCTGGTCAAGGCGGATGGGGTCACTCCGATGGATATGAGGTCCATTGCTTTGAATTCGCCGCGTGGCGTGCAACGGACAATTCGCTTATTGAACGCCCGCTGACGATTCTTCGTCCCGTCAGGAATTCCGCCGAGGCATTTGAAGACTTCGAAGAGGCTTCGGTCCATCGAGTCCAAGTCTTATTGTCGGCAAATCAGATGCGGGCAGTTTTCGCGAAATCGATCGGTTCAATAGCGGACGCCGACCTTGAGGAAATTGGTCGGCGACTGAAGGAACCGGTGATTGTAATCACAGATCGATTTGGCCCATTAACTCTTGATCGAAGGATAAATTGGTTTAACGGGCAAGCTATTTGGAATGGCCAAGATGTAGCAATCAGCATTGAATCCGATGAGGACAAGGGACTTTCAAGCCAGCTCCAGACCGCTGAGGGCCTTTTTGGTAATTCAACGAAATGGGATGAATTGATTCGGCAATTCGCCGTGCAAGAGAAACTCGATTTGGCCAATGACTGGCAAGAGGAAGAAGTGACTGCGGAGGAGTTTCTCGAACGAATGACCCTCGAATCAATCTCCATCAAACCCGACGGTCGCTTCGAATTCTGGCACGACGATGGCGACTTGTTTTGGGGGCATTCAATTCGGATCAGTGGTTCTCTAAAAGAAGGGCTAACGCACGCCGATATCCAAGGGTAAACTGAGCCGCCGAACATGGCGGTCAACCCGAGCCGGCGGATTGGCGTGTTTTCTGAATCCAAGGGCGGTGCCCGTCGCTGGGTTACTATTTGCGTTCCGTGAATAAAGCTTTATGACAAAAACGTCGATTACGAATGTGACGAAGGCGAGTATCTTTGTGCGGCGCGTGGATTCGTGCGTGCTATGGTCGCAGAACTCAATGAAGCGTTGATCGCAAATCGAATCTCTGCATCAAAACGTCGCGAAATCTGCACAGCGTTTGTCTACTCGCTTTGCAATACATTCGATCAACGATGGGTGCGCAACGAAGGAAAGACGTATTATCCGTTGCTTGCATTCACCAAGAAATTCTACGATATCGGCGACACATTAGACTCCGTTGCTCCAATTCAAATGCCTGATCACAGCGTGCCTTTCTACGAAGTGCTTGGGGACGAGGCGGACTGGCTTTTTGACGACTGCGGAGGCAAGAGTCCGCCAGATATTCTGGGCATCGTTGGCAGTGAACTACCGGATGCAGATTTGCAACCTGAAAGTGAAACACCAATGGTGCGACTTCCTTGTTCTGTTTGCCAAGGATCAGGAAAATGTTATTGCCTACGAAAAGGAACAGGAAACGCGGCAACCTGTCCGCGATGCGCCGGAACAGGAAAATGCAGTCATTGCAAGGGCATACAAACCTAAGCGACTGGGAAACAATCGGATACACCCATGTCGCCCAACGGTGCGTTGTGACACAGGAGAGATCACTTCGGCGAAATGGCGATTCGTTCCGTTAAGCTTCAATCATGGATATACGACTGTGTCGGCTGACCTATTCCTTTGGCCACTGGATGACGATACCGAGCGTCCAACTGTGGCCGAAATTCAACTCGCGCTATCCCGACTAGACGGTTATCGGGTTGTTTGCGATCCACCCTGTTTGGGTCAATGGTGGTTTATCGAGGTTCATGCAAACAATGATGAATCGCAGAACACTTACTTGGCGATTCGGACCGGCGCGGACGGGGATAATTGCAATATTTGCTTTGAAACCGGTGAGGTAATCACCATTGCATACGTGGCTTCGGTAATTGCCACCATTACCGGTCCTTTGGTGTTGTGTCATGCCTCTTCATCTGAACCGTTGGTGACACTTTATCCGAACATGACGTATAATGAAGTTCGTGAGGCCTTAGGAAACGTTTAGCCTGGCAACCAGAGCAGAACCGTCGTATGCACGAGAGCGGCGGTTGTCAGTCGAATTTGAAATCAAAGTCAACTTCGCCACCCTGCTACCGCTGCCGTTCTGGCTTAGGAATCCTGAATTCGTGGCATCCCTGTAAATGACTAATCCTTACACACCACCTCAAGATTCTGCGGGGTCTTATCAAGCCAAGGATCTCTGGCCTTACAGGTTGACGATAGGACTATTTGCACTTCCAATCTTCGTCCACTTTTCCATGCTTGCTGTTCAAGCTAGTCGTTCAACCAACGATTACGACCGAAGAATTAACGCGATGGAGTCGCTGGCCCCACTTATACCAGGAATGGTACTTCTTCCGGCGATTGCGGTATCCACAATACGATTGACAAATTCCTCAACTCTCGCTCGAAGAATTGCGACCCTACTGTTCGTGGCAATATTGCTCCTTGATTTGTACATATGTATCGAACTTCTGTAGGGGCCAGGACACGGCTTTTGATTAAAGTGCGCGCTTGAATGGTAGTTGTGATACAATTGAGGTATCTCTCTGGCGACATTCGGACAGTCGATGACCGCCGGAACAAAATGCTGGACCGAATCCCCCGTCGGTCCGCTTCGAACTTTAGAGATCGTGTTCGCGGGGACTCGGTTAACATTGTCGTTCTCCTTTACCGAATTTTCCCGATATCTGAAAAGAGGTTCCCATGCATTCGCGTTTCATGACTATCGCCGGCGCTTTCGCTCTTAGCATACTCAGTATGTCGCTAGCTTCTGCCCAAGAGAAGCAAGACAAGCATGTCATGCTCGACAAGCTCCAGGGCTCATGGATTTTGGATTCCATGGAGATAGGAGGAGAAAAACGTCAAGGAGAAGAACTGCCTGCTCGATTTCAGGGAATGAAGCAGACGATCAAGGACGACAAGATGATCGTTTCTCGCGTGGATGGGATGCAATTCGAATGTCGAATTGTCGTACGTGGTGAGGCTGAACCTTATGAGCTGGATATCATTCAGGAGGATCGTGAAGGGAAGAAGAAAACACTAAAGTGTATTTTTAAGATCGTTGATCAAGCGTTTGTTCTTGCTGAGGGTAAGGATGAAAGGCCAACCTCATTTGAAACCAGCCCGGACGTTAGAACAAAAGTATCGACATTTACTCTGAAACCATGATGCAGGCAGGATAACGAAGCTATGCACGTCGAGCACGTGTCCGGGCGTCTTCGCAATGAAACATCTCTCGCGCGTGCCGGGTGATGGCTAGAGTCCTCCGACTGATACTGTCGTCATGCCACATACATTGGACAACTCAAGCGTCGAACGATTGGCACGTCTAGCTGGCGTCCAAGACTTCGACGAATGGAAACGCCAATGCGAAGATCAACCCCGCCGCATTCGCGAACTAATCGATGGTTCGATAGCGGTTGCTTGGTCAAATTGCCTACCTACATGGCTCGCGCTTGGACGGGTTCGCGATCTATCTCGCGCAGTTCGCATACCGAAATACTGGCCCTCGTTCGGCAATAACCTTGGACTCGCCTTTGCTGATTTACACCGAGAAGACTTTGGTTTCTTGATCGCCGTCTTACGTGAAACGCCAGTCGATTCACATGAATTTCTTTGTGCCCTCGACCTGCTTGATTTCATCGTCTCCGATTCTCGCTCATCCGACGCGAACATCGTTACTCGATTGGCTGCTGTTGATTGTCCGTTGCCGCCGGTGATTCGACTGGAAACTGACGACGATGGACGTTACGCTGGCGTCACAACCGTCGGCCAGTACCTTAAACGGCGATACGTTATCGAAAATGCAGACGGCGTCGCAGAACCATGCGGTGAACGGTAGCAGCCGGCGACGCGGGATCTGAAACCATAGTCTATTGGCGGCGGTTCCGTTACCACCGTCGTAAAGGCATGAATTGATCTTGACCTGAGTGACACTACCACAAAGCAGTCGTAAAGAGCAGAAGCGTGCAATTGAAAGTTCGCGAATTGCGGCAAACCGCTTGTCCGGGTTATGTGGTTATGTATGTCGCGGAGTTTGATACCGGGCAGACACCAAATGACTCATCAGCTTACGTCGTGAACACAATTCCAAGCGACGCGGACCCGTTACTCGCGGACTTGGCGCGACAGTGGATCGCCGAAGCATTCACCAGCGTATTGAAACCTCTTGGCCTTTCTGCCATTGTGGCGATAGGTGACCTTGTAATTCATGATGTCGACTTTTCCGAGTATGCATTTAAGAAATTCACAATGCTTAGGCTGAAAGAATTAATGGGCATATAACGCCCTGCTCTCTCTATTACCAACCTATTGTATAGAATAACCAATCTGTACTATCAATTCGAAAATGCCGTAACAATGAGCTGCGGGGGAAGCCCTCAATCAGCCATTTTTGACTTGCGTTGAATCAACTCCTTGGGCTCGTCGATCGCAAACGTTATTTGCCATAGAAATCCATGGTGCAACGATTCTCGCTACGGCTACTACTCTTATTAACCGCTATTTCAGCGGTGGCGTTGGCGTACGCGACAAGCCCAAGTCCGCAACAGCGAATTCGGTTTATCCTGTCGTCCAGCATACCCGATGCGGAAAAGCTGCTTTTTGTATCTAAATACCTTAAGCTTGGAGACCAAGAATCTGTCATAAACGAGCGAATTGGTCCACCTTCTTCCTATTTGGGAGGCTCTGTTCAACACGATTGCGTCTATGCAGATTATACGCTGGTATTGTCGTATCGCTCGGACGGAACGCTGTTTAGAATCGGATACATTGCTGATCACAACGGCCCAATGCCGCCCGTTTTTCGCGAACTTGACGCTCTGCCGCTGGAACCATAAGAAAATAAATAACAAAGGGTTGCAAACGAAGGCCCCGATCGATCGTTTTTGACTTGTGAAGAGTCAACTACTCAGGCTGGGTAATCGCAACCGTTATGCGAGATAAAGATGAGAGATAACGATTGGAGACTTCGTCTGCGGCAACTGCGAGACAAGCCCGCTGATGCAGAATTTCCGCTGCGTGTATTCAAGTTTGGATTACCCAGCGCCCCCCCAGGCCGCCAGCATTACCTGCCAGTGCACTGATCAAGGAGTTCTACACCGTAATTGATGGTGGGTGGTTCGGCGTCGATTGCGACTGGTATTCGTTGGCGGAGCTCGAGAGAAAGAACGGTAAGTATCACAAGCTACTTGAAAACTGGAACATTGATAATACAACGCCGATTCAACCTGAACGCCATTTGGTCTTTGGGCACGATGCTGGGGGAAACCCCTATATTTGGAATGCGGCCGACGATTCCGTATCGATCTTCGGAATTGAGGGCGGAGGCTGGTGTAAACTGGCGCCTACATTCGAGCAGTTTTTATCGAATCTGCTTTTTCCCTTACGACCAGCGTCTGAGCATGATCTTTGGTACGATGCTCTCGCCCAACTCGATTCCCAAAACACATCACAATGACCTCCACCGTTGTTTGGCGGAAGCCGTAGACTCTTGAATGTCCGAACCTGAAACGCGACAGATCACAGAATGAAGTTTTTCACGCTTGACTGGTGGTGCGGCCTACAACACCTCGAGGATTACGATCCGTTACCAGACTATCAGAAGTATCTCGCAACGATCAGAGAGCGACTTCCAGAAGGGCTACTGGCACTTCAGGAAACTATTTCTCTACACGATGCCATTCTCCGTTCACTCGACTATTCGAATCAAAACAACTCGCTAACACTTCAGTTTGACGCCGACGATGGTGCAGACGGTTACCGTCAATTCACGATTCGGTACATCGACATCGTCTCATTCAACACAGTTGCCGATTCAGAACACGGGCTTCGGGGACCTCATGGCTTTGGCCACCTTGGGTATGACGAGGCTGACATTTCTGCTGAGGGAAATTTTGAGCACCGGCTGCTATTCTCTACTGGGATTGAAATGCAAATAGTCTTTCGGAATTTCGACCTGACGGGGAAAGACTGAACGCAACTCAAATCCGTGCCTTACCACATACGACCAACACAATCGTACAGTTCTGAGTGAATTGGGCGATTCATTCGCACCAATCACGTGCGCCGTAGTTGCGGAGCCGTCTTTTTAGAAAATTGAAAATCAATCGCCGCGTTTCCGAGACGGCGGATGCAATCTTCGGCTCATGTGTCGACGTTGCATTTTCCACAAATCACTTGATGATTGAGTCGTTCTCAGACTTTGGCGATAATCCGCACGCGGGATTGACGTACCGCCGCCTAACGCCCTAACGTCCGCATGTGACAACTTATTCTGCCGCCAATTTGGACGGCTATTATGAAGGCGATCCGGAGGCCGAAACTGTATGTTGCGGCTGTCCCTTCACAGAGCGCAAGCGACCGGTGGAGGTTCGTCGACGAGCCCCGTTAACTCGATATGTCGACAGCGCTAGCCGGTGCTACAATGGAGTAATGGAGATGAACGACGGAAGATGAACGATGGAAATTGAGACCTTTATCGACATGTTGAACCCCGAGCAACAGCAGGCCGCCTTTGATCTCCTTTGGCAGCGTCTGGCCGCTCATCCACAAACATTAACTTCTCCGCTTTGGCACGGGGATGTGCTTGCACATCGCACCGCGAACCCAAGTGACCACCCCAATATGTCGGTTGCTGAGGCTAGGCTTGCAGTAAAGCGGATTATCGATGAACGTCGAAGTTCGCAATGAGGCGCATTGGGATATTGCCGATGGCGTAGCTTTCTACAGCGTCTCTAACCTGGATGGCCAATCGTTCGACCGAAGTGTTCACTGAAGCGGATTTCACGTGTGTTGACTCAACTCCTCGCACACAGTCGATGCGGCCGTACGGCGTTGAATCTAAATGAGATGGTCATGAAACTTGACGGACACAGGGACAAGAATCGAATTCGCAAGTAGGTTGTGCAATGCATCAAGGATTACCCTCTTTAAGAACTATGGCCCCGAACTCGCATTGTGCTTTCGTCCCATCGGTGACATTTGCGATAGCTAAGGGCTGCAACGGAAAGGGCGAATCGTGCTCCCTGTCTACCGTGCTAAAGAAGTATGGATACTGCGGATAAACAATAACACTCTCTAATCTCTCGTTGGATTGCTCGCAATGAAGCACTTATGTGATAAGAATCCAGATCGTTGTAGTAGATGGAAGTGGTAAGTGAGACGAATCGCCGAAATTTTCGCGATTTTCGTGACTTTCGCGGTTTACAAAAATGGGCTCGCTGTTGGTGTAATACTCAAGATTTCGATCATGCTCGAAATTAGCCGATTTACACTGTAGAATCTGTGGCGGTAAAAGTAATGGCCGTCATATCGAGCGATACCGGCCACAAGAGCCAGGACTATGGCATGCATCAAAGTCGCTGCTGATGCTTTAGCAGAATGACAGCATCACTCCGCAACTTGATGATGCAGAGGGTTCAAAAAAGCTATGTCTCCCACACACTCAAACAACTTCTTCGCAACTTGCCCGTGTGGGTACACATCTACACCTTTAAAAAAAGAAGGTTTGCATGAACCCGCGACTTGCCGCGAATGTCAATTGCTCGTGGTCGTCGAGCGAAAAGCGTTTCGCTACGATTACGAGCCGTGTTCAAACTGCGGAGCAGCACTGTACAAGTCGGATACACTAGGCACAGAATGGTATGTTATCGATCGTCCAGCAAAAATCGTTTGTCCGAGTTGCAAGAAACTTGGAATGATATTGACTTCACTCCCGCGTACCCAAAGTGACGACCGTTATGTATTCCCGAAAGCGGGTGACATAATTCACGCGATGCTTGGTCGAAATGGTAGAATCACGATTCCGGACATACACACCTCGTCTGGTTCGGTCTGGTTCGAAAAGACGCCTAGCCTTCCAATCGGGACGGTAGTCGAGGCAATTGTTCTAATTGTTTCTACAATGGCCGTGAATCAAAACGAGCTTGAGAAACCTCAACGCGGCATCAGGGAACTACAACTTCGCTATAGTCGCGTGTGTGATTTCGAATAACTTAGCATTGGACGCGGAGCCGCCGGTCGAGTTGTTACTGAATTCAATGTTGATTGGCGGCGGCCCCGTTACCGATAGCGTTCTGCTTCAGAATCGTTCATTACAATACGTAAGGTTACAGTTCTTCCATGGCATCTATTGTTTCGACGCGCGAAGTAATCGACACAGGAGAGATTTCACTTCAATGATCCCACTGTCGATCGACGAATCAAACCGACGCATTGCGTGTGAAAACAGTGGACCGACTTTATGGCCTTCTTCCAGTCTGGGTAACGCAAGAGACGGTTGTAAAATGCCCTGATTGTGAGACCACATTTACGACTCAAATCGCCGTGGCCGAACTACAAAGATTGCCTCCTGATGAGATCACCAAAGAATTTCGAGTTCGAGTAGGATTTGTTCAGAAGTGCATGGTTGCGATCGGTTGGTTGCTTTTTTGGCTATTTCCCGTAAGTACCATTTTGTTCGTCATCGCTCGATTCCTGATTCCCAAAACAGCGGTTCGGTGGCGTCGCGCTACGACGGCAGGCATTATTGCGAGCATTGTTTCACCTGTTTTGTTTTTTGGTTCCTTGTTGATCTTGGACTTACTCACTGCGAAGTAGAACAGATTGCAAAACCCAATATTAGCCTGTTGCCCTAGCGATCCGTTGCGAAAAGGGAAGCCTAGTTGACGGGGCTCGGCCAGCACCGCCGTTACATGAACAAATTCACTTCACTGCTCAAGTCGATTCTGGATTCGCTAATACGCGGCGTCGTCGGGTTCGTCGCCGGAATAATCCTCGCATGGCTCGCACTTATGTTTCTCGGATTATTGCATGGTCACAACGACCTCAACCAATCTGAACTCGATGAAGAACGTCGCGGGCAATGGCTTGCACTTTACATCGCTTGCGGCGCAGCCGCATTTGCAATGATTGGTGGCAGGCACCACGTATCTAAATATTGGCTTTGGTTCACGATGGCATTCGGTGTAATCTCCATCATTCCATTTTGGCCGCACAAAGACGGCTCACTGTTGCCGTTTGCTACGCCGTATGTCAACTCCGGTTTCCAAACCGCCAATGCGATCATCTTGGCTCTTCATGTTTCGATAGCGCTCGCGACTGCCGCTATGATACATTGGTCGTGGCCGATGTTACGGAAACATAAGAAACGCATATAAAGGAGAAATGCAGTCATCCAACACTTCCGTTCGAAACCGACGCGAGTAGCAATCGTTGGCGGCGTTAAAAACATTTCAACGGTGTAAATTTCGCTGACCTGAGCCTGAACACGCTCGCAGGTACGACGCTGGCTTTCCATGCTACAATGACCTTGATAGTTGGTACCCAGACATGACTGAGTTTAATGGTGCTGAGGTTGTTGTAGGATTACCAGCTGAAATCGCCTTGGCTTCGACGAGCCGGTATCATCATCGAGTGAACAAGAGCACGAGTCATATGTTAGCCTGTTGCCCCAGCGTCCGTTGCGAGAAGGGAAGCCTAGTTGACGGGGCTCGGCCAGCGCCGCCGTTCGGTCACAAAATCATGAAGCCAATACATCGAGACGCAACCTACAGTGACGAAGTTCGGTTTATTGACTTGGTTTCGGCCCTCGCTTCGCACTACGCCAATTTGTATCCTCCTCCTCGATTGGTTGTCATTCACATCGATCGCTGGTTTGGTTGAAAGTGGCTGAGATTCATGGGCATTTTGTGTGGTAGGGTGGGTGCTCATGCGGACGTACCACACCCTGACCGGACGAATTAGCCGTGTTGCCCTTTATCGTTTTTGCAGTTCTGTTGATTGGGATTGTAACGTTGCTCGTTCTTCAGGACCTGCCATACTGGCGGTATTCGAAGGAGTTGAAGTCGCGTGAATCTTTGTCCGCGCTAGAACTACAGGAGAAACATCTACCGGACGTTCCAGTTCCTGTTGTGGAAGTTCTCGTTCGTATCGTTGAAGAGCAGTTTGGCGAAGACCCAAGACTGATTCGCCCCAATGACAACCACTGTTTAATCCATGACGATCTCGACTCTAGCGGGTTCATAAACGCAATTGAAACTGCATTCGATTTCAAATTCACGGAAGACGAGATGGAAAATCTTGACGGTTCATTTGGTAGCATTGCAAGGCACTGTGCCAAGCATGGTAAGATCGTGTAACATTGGCTGCGGACGAAACCCAATATTGGCCGTTTAGACTTGCGTTAAGTCCATTGCTTGGGCTCGTTGAAGGAAGAATCGGGAAAACGTACCTATGGCACGCTCGCCCTCCATTCTCATGACTCGTCAACGCGTAGACCGCTTGATGCTTTCATTAACGATTTTGGTTGTGATTGCTTCAGGAACAACGTCTCTCATTACTCAAAATCTGCTGTACCTGCCGCATATTGCCATCCCGATACTGCTCTGGCTTAATCTTCGTCGTAAGATCCCATCGGACGGGACGCCATGCGCTACGATCGAAGGCAATTTTCACGTTATTCTATTATTGGTCTGGCTATTGCTCTGTTTGTCAGTCGCGATGCTGATGTTGGCATTGGACTATCTCATTATGGGACACAAAATCCGTGATCCGCTGCAACTCTACCATTGGGCCGCGTTTGTCATTCACTTTGCAATCATGCTGACGGGTGTCGCGTTGATCGATCGCTACAAAAAGAGAGTTCCGATGCGCATTGCCGACGCACAAACTGATGTTGCTTTAGAAACCAGCGACATTGATGACCCGCGAGATTTCGCGCCGCGCGACACTGACTGGACACGATAATCTCATTACAATACGGACGAACCAGGCACTGGATCGCGATTCCTCACACTGACCACAGTAAGCGACATATCAATGGAAAATGAACTCGATCATCTTGGGAAACTGCTCATGGAACGCCTTCGTGATGTGGCGTTCGAGTGTGTTGAGGGTTTATGTGAGAACCGATTCGACTCGCCGGGGCATCGCGCGTTTCAGAAATTACTTGCATCAATGTCGCCGGAACAGAGAGAAATTGTACGAGATACCGTCCAGTATTGCGTTGATGGTGCTCTGAACGATTTCCTATTTTACCTCGACAAAGAACTACGCCGAAAGAAGCCCACGCTGCGATTGGAGGCAGGTGGTATCAGCGTGACGGAGCAATCTGCAAATCTTCAGAAAGAACTTTATGGTGCAACGGGCTGGAAGGCAAAATTCAGCCATTTTAGGGAAATAACGGCAAAATAGCGGAGAGTTACGCTTGCCGGGTGATGGACGTCGTCGCGAGAGATCCATGCGCATATATCGATGCAAAACGCTTCTTGATAGCGAGGCTGACTACTCCGCGTTCGCGAGACTTTTCGCAGACTCCATCCTAGATGGTTCCTCAGTTTCATTTCTCCTCGTTCGCGATGATGATCAGCGATTACTTGTTGTCGCCAGCGAATCGGACATTTTGCTGAGTCTTGCGCGTGGCCCCAACGACTGTATGGTCAGCTGCGGCTCATCATACTCGGATGGGATGCGGACTTTTTTCGGGCTCTCTCGAGAACGCGTTGCCAAAGACTCATCGTTTGTGGATGCCGCGTTTGCATTCCTGGCAATCAAGGCATTTTTCGAGACGAAACCGATGTCTCAGCATATAGACTTTCGGAATGGAACACCGGATGATGAGATCGTAGACTTTCCAACATCCATGATAGTTCAGCCGCGAGTTGAGCGAGTACTCGTTGAAATGCGAGTGAACGTAACGGAGGAACTACGCAGCGATATGAAGCAAGTCTGCGAGTACATTGATGGGATCGCTGACGACCCCGACGCCAATATTGACTTCGATGATGCTATACAAATCGCGTCTTTATGTGGTGGTCGGATAAACCGCAAACAGGATATCTACCTGTTCTCGTACTATCTCGACAACGGAGACGTATGGCAGTTCCGCGTTCAACGAACCATACTGGAAGCTATAGCTGACGGTGGGCTTCAAACTTTGAACGTTCTCGCCTCAGTCCCCAAAAATCGTTGCGAACATTGAGATTGAGCCTACACAATGCCCATTTTGCATCCTAAAACTTAGGTTCCTCAAAAGACAGGAAAAAACGCGAGATAACTATCAAAGGCACCAAATTTGGCGAAAGGTGCGTTCCGAAAGTGGCGAGGTCACCTCGCCGACTTGGTGGTCCGTAACGTTAAGTGGAGAGGTCTGAATGGAAGGGGGCTGCGGAGCATTTCTCAAGGGTGGTTGCGGTTGTCTCATCGCATTTGCATTTTTAGCACTTCTGGCAGTGATGGCAGGTGGGCGCGCGCACATCGATCTCGGTGGGGCATTATGTCTTTTCGTAATCGGTGGGCTGATTGGATTAGCACTGCTTCTCATTTATAATAAAGGCCGTTCCGATGCGACGCCATCAAAAGTTGAGCCAATTTTGAGCGATGTCCAAAGCGATGAAATCGGGCCGCATGACGACGAGGGGTCGCTTGGTCCAGCCGAAGCCATACAATGTCTTGAATGCGGATATGCCATTTCCACAGACGTCGATCTCTGTCCTAAATGCGGTTGGTCTTGGAAGTCGAGCGAGAAATAGTTCCGCCTAACTACCACCACTACCTGCACCGAATCGCGGACGGTGCTTAATTGCAACGACACGTCACTTCCCGCGAATCGGCGAAGGATGTCGTTCGGCCAAACTAAAGAAAACATTTGGAACCGATGAATCCCGAAACGTATCGAATCCCGATCGAAATTGCACACAAGATTCTTGCGACGTTCGGAATCACTAGTCCAACTCGCGCCTATGAACGCTGGGTCAAGAACGATGGATTTGACTTGAAGGACTTCGACGAAGTTTTGTATGAAAGCCCCTTTATTTTCATCGTTGATTGGCAAGCATGCCTTCAGGACGAACTGGAGTCCATTAGAGATTCGCTTGCCCGGCTAGACGTTCATCTGGATTTGGAACTTGATTCCGATGGGGAATCTGGACATGTTGTCGCCTATGGTCAGCGACTCGCAATCGCCTATCGTCCAAATGATGACTCTGATTTCGATAATGTGATTAGAAATTTGCAAACCGTTGTTCCCGACAATATTGAATTCCGAGCATCGCCGCACAATGGTGAAAGTGATACGGCATTGTATGCGGTACTTCCACAGGATGAATGGGCTGACCTTGAAAGCATCGCACGCGAAGTTATCAAATACTTTTTTGCACCTCTATCGTCGAAGACCGGCTAACGCTGGCATGTATACCAAGTCATCGATCGGCCGTTTTGACTTGCGTTGAGTCACCTGCCCGTCGACTGTGATGCCTGGCGTTCCGTCACTGAGGAAGTACCCTGCTGATGCCGTTTCCCGTTGAAGCAAAATGGATCACGCAAACTGAAGAGAAACTCGGCGTGCGATTTCCCGCATCGTTCGTAACGGCAATGTCAAAAATGAATGGCGGAACCGTCCGCACGCGCGTTGACCAATTCAACTTATTCCCATTTCTGGATGCGTCTGACCGTAAACGCATCCAACGGACATGCGGAAGCATTGATCGCGAGACAAACGCTGCACGGAAAGATTCGTTCGGCTTCCCACCAGCTGCCGTCGCAATCGGTTCAAATGGTGGGGGCGATTTATTGGTGCTAATTCCGGTACCCGATCATCCAGAAACACTTCAACATTCCGTATACTGGTGGGATCACGAAACCGGAGAGGTCGAACTTGTAGCCAACGACTTCAGCGATCTCACGAAAACGTGACAGCACCAATGGGTTGGACTTGAAAGCGTCGTTATGAAATGCCTGATTTTTCACATGGCCCCGTCCAACCCAACCGTTTGTATTTTCGATAGACCATCACCGATAGGTGAAACTTGCGTCCAAGGCATGTCTTTTTCTATATCTTTGTAGCCATCATCGCCACCGGCTGGGCATTACTCGCCGTACGTCGCAACGCCATCAACGCTCAATGTCCACGTGGATTGATTGAGGAACGAGCGGCTTGGCCCAAATATTTGGTCGAGACAATAACGCCACTGCAACAGGAGGGCTTAATACCCAACCAGCTTGACGGTTTCCGTCTGTCTGCCTGGTCAAACGACTATTTCGCGTTGCGGTTCCCAGCGGAAGGTGTATCGACCGACCGATTGGTAAAAGCGATGGCGCTCACTCGAGATGATGACAATATTGGTGTACGCGAATTTCGAAACCGCATGCCATCAGAATGGAACCTCGATGATCGGCCAACGGCGGAGTACTATGTTTCGGCGGCTTGGCTGACAGGAGACGAAGCTGACCGGTATGTGCTCCGATTTGATTTATCGGATGAGTTTGTTTACGTTTATTACTACTACAATTTCTGACGATAGAGAAGGCAAGAACCAATCCGTGCACCGAAGTCCGCGAACAGCTTAAACTTCATGGTTGCTCTCTCGCCCGGACTTGGCAATGGTCGCCGTTATGCCGAAAGACTACCCTCAATGATGTGGCCAACCAAGAACTCGGTTATTCTGCTTTTCATCGCCGTGCTTGCCACTTCGTGTTCCGAGCAGACTTCACGCACCCAACCAATGACCGACTCTAAGGATTCCACTCGCACGAAAGTTGTTCTTGAAATCCCAGACGCTTTCACCTCCGATGCCGCCGATAAGAAATACGTTGATCCACTTCGCCAAGCCCTCATCAATGAACGTGTGGGCACGATCGAGACGTCCGAAAAAGGCAAACGAAAAACACCTGAAGAATTCTCACGGATCATTACTGTGCAACTAACGGATTATGATCGTGGCATGGACGTCATCCAGCGAATCCTGGTTGAAACAAATGCGCCAGCAGGAACAATGATCGTGTCGTATAACGCTGATGGCAGCACTCGCGACATATTCGCGCTCGATCCTACTGCTGACCACGAATGAGGATACGCGGCATTAGGCTCCGGTGCGACTAGACCGCGGACCACGTACGATTTGGACCCTTTCCAATCTCGCGATGCCGAGGGATTGGTACCGTTGTGCGATTGAAGAACCTTGCGTAACGAATCGTGAATACCTTGGCTGGAGCTTCTTTTCGTAGCTATGGTGGGCGCGCTAGATCGAGTACCCATGCGTGGCCGCCGTTCGCCCTTACACCATGAATCCCAACCTTCCCTCCGAGCGTGATTTTGATCCATATGGCGGAGATCTCGACGCGCAATGTGCGTGGAGGAATTTCGGTGGGCTTACACTCGAAGAAGCAATCCGTCGGTTCCGTGAACGCCCTGAACTTTATCAGGAAGACTTTATGCACATGGGAGGGCGCGCATTCGACTACTACTATGCGGTAATTGACCGCTTTCTGCGCGATACACTTTCGCTTTCCGGCGATGAAATTGATGATCGTCAATCCTGGATTCTACCACAATGTATAAGAAACCAATTCGAGGGCAAGAATTTACCTTATGTACGTAACCGGAAACGGGAGGTACTTGAACTTTGCGAATTCATGCTTTCAAATCTTAAGGTCTTTGCTCGCGATTGGGATCCGCCAAGCGAGATCGAATCTCAATGGACACAACTTAGATCCCACTTGCAGAACCTCTGCTAAATTGTAACGATCGATAAAAGAAATCGACGCGAGTTGCGGATCGCATGCTCTCTGCCAGAGAACGGTTCGTTCCAATTTGATGACAAGTACTTCCGAAAAAGTAACAAGCTGCTCGAACAAGGATTTGATTGCGGACTATTGGACTACTTTGATGGCCAGACCCAGAAGTACGCGTTCGAAGCTCTAAAGCTGTTCGTTTATGGCGAACATTTTGTTGATGAGAAAAGTCGAGAAAAGATCGTTGTTGGAATCTGCTACTCAGGTGGTGACAACTCCGACGAGCAATTATTGGATTGGGCCAAAATGGTGAATTCAAAGAAGGTAATTGATCGGCTTAAGAAAGAACTAAAGAAACGAGCATAACAACGCATCTCGATGAACGCGGGCGTTCGGCCAAATATGAAACCAATTTTTGCCAACACGATCGAAGACGCAATGCAAGGACCATGGTTCTGGATGCGTTGCGTCGCGTGTGAACGTAGTGAAATATTGGCTCATCTCGGCGAACCTCATTGGACCGTCTCGGAAGATGGCCTTCTCTTTGACTATCATCACTGGGTATTCCAAGCAGATTGCGGCTTCCGTGTCTGCTACTCGTTCTCCGCTGATGGACCGCCTGAGGGAGCAATTCACACTAGTTTACCCGAAGACGACCACCTCCTGCGGCACGATCCTTGGTGTAAGAACAACTCACAGAGACGTGATGATGTCCACTTCGAGACGGACATACGCCGACGGATCGAGTCTTATTCGGAGGCAGATCCCATCCTGGCTGATTTACACTCGTTTCAGGTATGGCGGATGGGAGATGATGGTAACGAAATGAACGTCGGATATCCAACATCTGAAATTAACGCCCGCTGCCATGTCGCTGAGCTTGAATCACACAAACACAAACAGATTTATTGGTATCGGCGATGCACCGATGCGGCAGAATTAAACGACGCACGCAAGTCGTCAGGGCGGCCAAGTCCGTGAAGCATAACTTTTTCATGGCGACTGCGTGATCGCCAATGTTCACTCAGAGAGAACAATATGGATGATATCTTTCCGTACGTTGTCCCCGCATCCTACACGACGAACTTTACACAAGAGCAATTAGCTCTTTGCACTTCTCTTGGTCATGACGCATTTGTTCTGCCCGTCCGTGAGGTCGGTCGACTATGCACAAATATACAACCAGAGGAAATTCCTGCTGGTGTCTCGATCGAACAACTCCATCAGATCGCGATTGGGAATTTGGATCGACTTGCCAAAGCAAAAGCTTTCTCGATCGCTCTTCACTCGGGTCCGGAGGGAATACCATTCATCGTTTGGACGGGCCACTGGCTTGCCGCGTCCTGCTGTATCCTGCCTGGACTTGTTCAATTGGCATCCAGAACACTGAACTCAACGAACAACTGCGTTAGCATTCCACACAGAGAGACGATGATCATCTTTCCCAACAGCGCCCCAACGCACCTCAAGTTGATGCAAGATTTCATCTTTGAAAACGAATCAATGGAAACGAAACAGATTACCTGGGGCCTGTTCTCCCTCAACGAGCACGGCTTGGTTCCCATCCAATAACTCGACCAGACGAACACTGTGCTGCAGACAAAGCCCTCTGTCTGCCGGTTTGACTAGCGTCCTTGTCAACTGATCGGGCGGGGGGGGTGATTAACAACCGTTCGTGGATCAACCTCCTTGCCGGTCGCAGCAGACTCCATGCTGTATACTCTAGAAGAAGCAGGATGGATGGTAGATCGTATTGCGCCGATCGGTCTTGACTGGATCGAAACTTACTGGGCGCCAACGGTGATGGAAATCATCCGTCGGTTACGCTAGAACGCACACACATAGTACGTCCAATAAGCACACCTCCGGTTTAAGTGTTAACAGATGCTACCCATGAATAGTCAGCGTATGAACTGCAAGCCATGGCCAGAGCCGACGCTCAAGGTATACACCCATTCCGGAAGCAGTCGTTTTAATCGTTCAGCGAAAAGTAACCAATGAACCCTTATCAATCACCAACCATGGATCGAGACTCGCTCCCGAAGGCTCAAGGGTCGCTCGCTGGCGCCTTGATACTCTTAGTCTGGATCATTGCGATTGTTGTTTCGACACATCTGTTCGGAGCCCATGGATTTGGCATCTCTTTGTATATTGTTGCATGTTCATGGATCATCATTACTCGCATAAATACGAAACTACTGTGGCCGCTGAATCGAGCCAAACCTACGGCGATCGAATGCCTTGTGGTGTTTGCAATCTGTGGCGTGCTGTATGGGTTGGCTTTGCCGACCGTCATGACAATTTGCGAGGGACGGCGTAAACCAAACCTGCCACTATCAATAAACGCTTCTGCTTCACCATCAGGTGATGACAGTACATTGGCCTCATCCGCCGATACACCGTAGCGCGGCAGACAGCCAAGGGACTAATTCTGCGATATGAGGCCAGATCGCTGCAATCCATGGAATGGATAAGCAATTCACGTCGCTGGAGCTTTCGCGATTTTCGCAACTTTCGTGGTTGAAAAAGTATGAGGTCACTGCTGATACAAAAACTCAAATCGCCGATCATGCTCGAAATCAGTGGCCTTGTGCTGTAGAATCTATCGAGTCAGTGGTAATGTCCGTTAGGTCGAGCGGTACCGAGAACTAACCATATCAAATGACATGCACCAAAGTCGCCGTTGGTGCGATTACGAAATTGCAGCACCACTCGGCGACTTGATGATGCCTATCGTTACGTCCGATGCAAAGTTACTCTGAAGAGTCTGCTACATGAAAATTCGGATCACCTACGCTACTCACGCTGATCCGGAACCGGTTGAAATTGAACTTTATCCCGAAGACTATTTCGATCCGCAAGAAAATGCTGAAGACACCTATGCGAACGCAGGGGTTCCTCGTCACCTAACGCCAGATCGATACACTCCTTATTCACCTACGGAACTTCGGTATCTCGTTGTCATCGAGAGCTACACGAATGGAAATAATGAAATCCGAATTCAATATCTTGATGGCTTCAAATCGCATTTAATCCATTCGATCAATCGAGATGGTACTGAAGAGCTGATTCACAGCACGGAAGTGTCAGATACTGATTGCCATGTCTTGCGCACGCAGAAATTGGCGGGAGGATTCTGGACAGTCGTTCTTAACAGCACAATACCCCATGACAACCCAGATAAAATTGTAGATTTCATTGGGTGTTATGAGTGGAGCGCCCTTCGGGATTACTGGTTGCCTTATCTGCGAAAGAAACTAGGAGAACAAGGCCGTCCAACTGAAGAGCCGAAGAAATAACCGCTCAAAACTCAACGCTCATTCCCAAGGGAAGTCCAGCCAGAATCCGGTTCAGTTGCCATCATCGCGGCGCCGCAGTATTGTGTCTTACTAAAAAGCACTATAGTTCGCTGCAACCCACCCATCGCAACCGTGCGTGATCGCTAAAATATCTACCTTACGGTAGCCATCAACACCAGATCTTTCGGAACCTTTTGAAATCGGAAACACTCAATGCTTAGTTGGATTCTTGCGATATTTGTTTTCCTTCTTGGTGCTAAGGCGTTCACAAAGAGCGGTATCCCTCTTACCAAAAACAAAAACCTAACTGGGACCGGCGGTAAGATACTTGGCGTTCTGTGCATCCTGTTTGCCCTTGTTTTGGTATTTGATGGAATACTTGGGTTAGCCAATCTTGCGAGCTTGATTTCGCGGTGATTCGCGTGCGATTCTCCAACACTTAGCCCACGAAGCGATTCGCGCTGTAAAGGTCGCATTCCTTTCCAACTGCCATCCTCACTGGACCGATCATACAGCCTTTACATTGTGGTCGCCGGCGATTCCGCCTATCTTGGCGTGAGGTTCGTTGGCAGACCAGAAGCAAAACCTGGACGAAGGATGATGCAACGGTGCCACAACCTCGACATATCCGCGCATTAACACCAACGGAACTTCAGCACCTTTCGGTGGACCGTCTCCTTGCGTATCGAATGCAAGCCCTGTGCCTTGAAAGCACGTTGGCAGCCTCTGACTATACAGACACGAATCACACGTTGGACACAGATTATATTTGGTTTAAGGATGACCCAAGATGGCAGCCACTCTATGATTCCATACTGGCTGAACTAAGCAGAAAGCAACAAGGCAGCGACTCGAACCATCCCATGATCTCAAGCGACGGATCGGGTGCCTGTTGAAATCCAAATTTCTCGGTTGCCGTTGGGTTACGGCTGTCGAAATACAAGTCACTGAGCAGTGAAGATTCGTGCCCATCAGTGTTCCCTTGCCGACCTGCTGAAAAGAGTCGGAAACATCAATCGCCTCTAATCACTCATCTCGATAAGCTGCTCTATTTGCAACGAACCGCATCTGCGATACGTGGCAAAAGCACTGCAATCAACGGAACTGATAAGTAATTCACGTCGCTGAAACTTTCGCGATTTTCGTAACTTTCGTGGTTAATTAAGTATGGGCTCACTGCTGGTGTAAAACTCAAGACGTCGGTCATGCTCGAAATAAGTGGCTTTATAATGTAGAATGTATCGATTCAGTGGTAGGGTCTCGTATATCGATCGGTATATGACTATGAAAAGCCAACCTTATACATTTCTTCTATTGGGATTCCTAGCCGCTGTAGTGGGCTGCACCGATTCGTCCCCTGCAACGCAATCCGAGACACCCGATTCGAAGCCAAGAATTGTCTCGGATAAGGACACTGTCGAGCAAAACGGGATTGGTATGCAGCTACACAGAAAGCAGCTACCCGACACGCAGGCGAAAAACAGCAACACGCTTCTGCTATTACCCAGTGCGACTTTTTCCACTGCTCCTAACTGGGATTTACAGTACAACGACAGTTCCATCATGGACTTTTTTGCCGAATCAGGCTGGGTCGTCTATGCTCTTGACCTGCCTGGCTACGGCAAATCGGCGAATCCTCCGAAACCAGAAACTTTTGGGGCCATCGAATCCGCTGAATACGTCCATGCCGCTGTCGAATTCATCTGTAAAAAAGAAGAAATCGAATCGGTCCATCTTCTTGGTTGGAGCTGGGGTGCGCAGGTCGCTGGGAGATTTGCAAATGAATTCCCTCAACGGGTCAATAAACTCGTCCTGTACGGATTCAACTACCAAATGCGTTTCCCCGAGGGTGCGCTTCCGAAAGATCCCTATCGAGAAATCAAATTTGAAGGAGCTATTACAGATTTCATCGATGGCTGTTACGAGCAAGACGTTCCGACACAATACGCGAACGCTGTCCTGGAATCGGATGAGGACAAACTCGCTCCCGCGGGCCCCATTCATGATTATGTGAATCGTTTGCC
Organism: Planctomycetota bacterium; assembly: GCA_017303505.1. Taxonomy (GTDB): domain Bacteria; phylum Planctomycetota; class Planctomycetia; order Pirellulales; family Pirellulaceae; genus JAFLCP01. The sequence continues at coordinate 67,809 of JAFLCP010000005.1, forward strand.
AGTGGTTGAACCGACGCGACTCCCAATGCCAGTTCTGGTCCTATGCGGACAGTTCGAACTTGAGCAACCGCCCAACGCAGACAAGGGTTACGCGGATTTCTTTCTGACACGCAAGCATGACCTAGAAGAATTTTGCAAGCAGCTGCCCAATGGCCAGAAAACACCTGTCATTATTTCCGGCGGTGGACATGCCGTGCATCTTGAGAAACCTAAGCATGAATGGCGTCAACGAGTTCTTGAATTTTTCCAGGAGTAATAATGCCGCTTAACCAGGGGAGCGTGGCAGGTGGAGCGACTTTCACTTGTAGATCCTCATTAGTGATCGAGGTTGGTTATAGCCACGGTAACGAGGACGATTAGGGCTACGATTACGACGACGATTACGATTACGATCACGAGGACGAGGACGATCACGAATTACCATTACGAAGTACGAAGTAGGAGCTACGAAACTCGACGGCGTGGTATCACAAGAACTATGCGAGAACCTGATGAGATGCGATTATTCCGGAGGAAGGTTTGCACTTCCAAAGTGGCACACGCCATGGCGCACTCACAACATTGACAACCCAAACAAATACCGAACAATGAGTGGCAACGGAGCGGGCGAAAACACGTTATGGCAATGGTTGCTCAATCGTTCCAGCCCGCCGATGCAAGCCGTTCTACCATCTCGGTACAGCATGAAGCCCTTCGCTGAATTAACACCGCAAGACTTTCAAAAGCACCCCGTGTGGGAATTCTGCAACGACGCTGAAGCGGCGTTCGGCGACGAGACGATGGTGCAACCCGTAACGGATCTGCCGGTTGACGACCTAGGCAACCGTGTGATTGGCACTACGCTTCGGTTCGCCAATGGCGATTCTGTGGACGGCATCCTAATCAACGTCGACCTTAATGACCCAGTGAAAACGGAACACTTCGTCGCTCTAACACTCTATGGCAAAGATGGAACAATGTTTCACTTGGCCCGCTACCATGACATCAGCGCCGACACTCACGGACCGATCGCATGTGCTGCGTTCTTTGGCCTCGACGTAGAAAAGGTGTTCCCTATTGCATACGACATTGACTCAATCGCCATCGGCGTTCCTGGTTCCATTCGTCGAAAGATCCCCATGAATCCTAAACGGCGACTCGACGATGACGAGTTGATGCGAATGGCTATTTCCGGTTGATCTTGAACAAGAAGGTAGAACGCTGAATTGCAACTAAAAGGAGCTTGGGACAATAGAGCGCTACGACAATAACTGGTCGTTGCAAGGAGGAGATTCCGACAAAACTTTTCTCGACACAGCATGAAAAAGCTGGGATAATCCACGACATTGGCCTAGTTAACAGCATTCCGGAACTATTGCCGGCCTCCAAACCGGAATAATCATAAGTTCGTCCACAACAGAATTCCTTACCGCGGGACCGGATCGCCCGCGAAGCACAGAAAGACATTGACAGCAATGCAATGGGAGTACCGCACGGAACGATTTGACACCGAGTGTGGGTTCTTTTCGGGGACCACTTTCGACACCAAAGAAATGAACGATGCGCTCAATGCACTGGGGCGAGAAGGCTGGGAACTCGTTAGTGTCTTTGATATTTCCAAGTTAAAAGGCGGTTCGAAACACGTAATTGCCATATTCAAGCGAGAAAGGCCGAACTAAGAAATCTCTCGGCCTGAAAGCTCCGTAGGTACGAAAAGCGGACGATCAAAGCGATCGACCGGAGTCGCCAAATCAGTCGTTTTGAAATGGATGGTCGCTCACGGCGACTGCGGTCAACGCCAACGTTCGTCTTCAGAGTTCACAATGACCACGGAAATTGAGTTCTGGATCCAAGTTGCATCAAATGGAGTGCCATGGTTCCGCCGGTTTCGTCGTTCCGTACCCATTGAGCAGCTCGACCGTGAGATGTCTGGCTCACGACTTGAATCAGAGTGGATGAGACTGAAGTCCTCACTAGAACCACATGACAAGATTTGGCCCTTTCAATTCAATGTTCGCAAGCATCTCGGAATGCGTCGTGGCTACATTGTGCTACGAAACGGGAAACCGATTGGTGGCTTGGTCATCGAAGTCAGTTGACGGCGCGAAGAAATGCATTGATAATTACTACACAAAACAGAACATCTGGGGCATGGACATTTAGTCTTGTGTTGAATCACTGTCGCCCCAACAGGAGAGCCAATCACCACGTCGTAATGGACATTTGCCCGCCTCATTGGATACCAACAATGGATTGATGCAAAAATGCGTCTCTGATCTTGGCCGACATGACTAGATTATTATATCATCAGGGCTCTTGTGTACACTGCAATGCTCTGCGAGGATAAGCGGATAAAAACTACTGCTTTGCCAAACAAGATAATTTGATCGAACGACAAGTGAATTTGTGCTCGCAATTGGAGACATTGACCAGTTGTTCCGATTCGACGACAACATTTGCGTAAATATTAAATGGAGACATCTTGATAGAAGTCTCGCAATTGATCCCGCATTGTCAGCCAGACCACCCCATAGACTGACTTGAGCTATTCACCGAAATAATCCCTGTAGCTACTTTGCGGATCGACACCAGTACTTTAAAAACTTCACTTATTGCCACTTGCTGAATGGTGCCTTTAACCATTGAGAATTGTCGCTAACTTAGCGCATTTCGCCTTCAACAAACCTTCACTCAAAGCGCCCCACACCTCATGCCATACGATACGCAGGCCGACACTCTCACGTTGCGGAAATGTTCGCCATATAAATCGAAGTCGATTGTAATGACGTGGTTGCTGGGCCTTGTGCTCGCAGCAGTGTTTGCAGGGGTTGGTTTGTTCGAGCCTCCTACAGAAAAGTCTGTACCGAAAGAGGTTATGTTCGCCATTTCGCTCGGCTGTGTTGTTGCTTCAGCCTTGCTGAGTCTTTGGATAAGTCAGAAGTCGAAACGCCTAATTCTATCTGGCGAGATTGTCGATGCGGAGGTTAGATCCGTGATGAAGGTCGGCAATGCACTCTATCGAGTTCTTTTAGTTTACGATTACGATGGCAAGGAATACAAACGAGCGATTTATGCGGACTCGTTACTTTGCGGTATACTTGAAGGTGGCGGTGAGTGTCGGGTCGTAGTCCTACCGGACTCTCCCTCAGTAATGTCGCCGCTACACGAATTCGGAAAGTTTGGACATATACATAAAATTGCTTCCGGTGAGATCGGTCTTGCCGAGTCCCACAATGGATAACATCTTAGGGATCGGATTTGGCGCGAGGCGGACATCGAGCAGGAAGTGAGGTTGGGGCGATGCCACTTTCTTTCACGAATTGCGGTTATCTTTCCGAGGAAAGGTTCATTGCTCTAGAGGATGCCGATGCTCCCATGCAGCAATGATAACTCTCGCAACCTTTCCCCAATACTTCTTCGCATTTCCATTTGCGTTTTGGTTGCGAACACTCTGCTAGTTGCCTCGATCGTCTTTATTCCAGCGATACGAATCTTGTTCATGCGATGGGCAACAGAGACCTGGAACAATCTATTTTTCTGACTTGCATCCAGGAAGTTCGACTATCGAAAACCGCCGGACATGAGATATTTTCTAGGCTGACATCAGTCGACCTTGGCTCAAAAATGTTAGGTTCAGAGAATAGATGATCAAGCCCCTACGGTCCATCGAATGACGTATCGAAAAACCTCCGATACAGACGATAAAGTCAATCCACTTAATTGGTTGGTACTTTTCGCAATCTTGTGGATCGTTCTTTTATTTTTTGCCCTTCCAGCCATCAATTTCTCCTCGAAAGTGAACCCTCTCGGAACATTTTTGTGGCTGAAGCTAATAACAACACCAATTTCAATTGGAGCTGGAATTGCACTCGCAACGATTCCCAAAAGACGATGGATTTGGGCGACAGCTCCAGCGATTCTGCTGGTCACTTTTCTTCAATACATGATGTGGGCTAGATTCCCGTAGATTGCCAACTAATACCTGAGATGCGACGACAAGCTTGCGGCCAAGCATGGAGATAGGGCGACTTTAGAAATCCAATGCCTATGGGGTATGGCACATCCGAACTGGATGCCATTTGCCCTGTACGTGAACTTGAATTCCGACGGCACAAACAGCTATATTGGTTCGCGAATCTGTAACGCCCAAGAAGGGGTGCTAAAACAGTTGCATTCCCTCATACGAGACACACCCTAATTCGAGGCAAGAGAGAGCCCTCATGCGAACCATCTATCTCAAGAAGGCAAACGATGATGTCGTATCGCACTGCTCCTGTGGTGATGGGCGTGTGACGTTTCCACCACAACAGGATTGTCCGTGGTGTGGCTGCGGCTGGCTGTTCACTTGTATTACATGTCGCAAAGCCTTTACATTCGCAGAAGGTGTTGAGCTCGATACAACCTGGGAGGATCTCGCGCGCGAAGATATTCGCAACAGTTGGCGAGCTGAACCAGCCGCCGAGGACGTGGCCGCCTGGGTCGCAGCAATGCGGGAAATACTTTCGGATGTGAAAGCCGGACGCAAGTATGTGATTCTCGATGGGGCTGTAATTCCGATCCATTCCTTGGGTGCTCAGTTCGATGGCTGGCACTCGCACCACGATCTTGAATCGTTACCACAGGTTGATGCATTGTCGGATAGATCGGTCATCGAGAAATTGCTTGCGAATCGCGACTACTGGACAGCGAGTGCCCTGCCGGATGCTGAATAAGCTCCGAACAACACCATCAGTCGAAGCCGCAGAAGCTGGAGAATACAGGTGGGATCCGACGTCTATCTGCGTTTCCACCATGTTGATCGTCAATGCAAGTTTCATGTCCCGCGAGTCTGCCGAAAACGGCTCTCGCCGCGCTGGTACTCGCGGAGTACTCCCCTGCCCTACTTGCCATCAACAGCCCATGAAGGTCAAGAGCGATGGGAATGATGTCCTACTGTAGAACACAGTGCATTCCAGTCCCAATCGCTGAAAGCGAGCTGGCAATCAAGCGGGTTTTGAATTCCTAGCTCAAGGCGCAAGCAGCGTTAACAACGCCATTCTGCATATGAATACAATGCAAACCGTTATTGCGAAACGCGCGAAGTGGCATCTGTATCTAGGGCTCTTTGGTTGTTTAGTTTTCGTCTATCCGTGCGCCGTTGGAGTGTCCTATGATCCATCTCCAATGTGGTACTGGCTTTCCAAAGCGATTCTGCTCTTTTTCGTACTACCCGCTATGGCGTATTGCATCTATCAACTGAAGCACCAAAATGACGCGATCATTCTACGTGCAGACGAAATACACTTCGCCACAATGATGCCATGGGGACGAAGTGTTATGAAGTTACGAGAAATCAAAGACTGCAGTTTCGAATCTATCCCCGACGAGCGTGCTCTTTTAATTCTCTCTGTGTGCGAAGAATGCTACCGAAGAGAGTATCTCTCGCGAACTTGGGTAGCTTCCACCGAGGGTCAACTTCGGTTTGATATGATGTATACAGCTCCAGCGTTGCAGAAGATTGCATCAACAATTCGCAACTTGGTCGACGCTTCGGCCCAGTTGGATACACACATCGAGCGGAGCTGATGCCGGTGCAGCAGAAGATACTCAAAATCTCAGCGATTGGTGCCGCAGGATTTGTGGTTACTTATGCTTTGCTCGCTCTGGTGACCCACTTTCTGCTACTGCCAGCCATTACCGTTAGCGGTCTCTTAACGCTCCCTGCGATTGCCTCGTACGCACCACCCCATGGCATCCGCATTTCTCGTTCGTTACCTTTAATCGTCAGTGTATTCGTAATTTCTTTGTTTTTGGTTTCCTCAGCTTTTAATGCCGTTCCTCAACGGGCGGTATCCTTGCTCATTCCGCTGGTCATCACATTCGCCGTGTTTTTAGCGCTAATGGTCTTTGGATTTAGGACGCCGAAGAATCTTGAACGAAAGCAGTAAATCAAGCGCACACAAACTGCATACCACAGATTCGCTGACGTTCCTAAATCTGAAGGCCTCCTTCTTGCTCTCCAATTCCGATTTAACGACTATGCCTGAAATCGCCGAATTGCGAAGCCACCTGCAGCGACTCGCCGCAGCTGCTGCGGTCTTCGCGATCGAATATGGTGAAACCCAATTCAACTTCTCCCATTCGCTCGATTCGCGATGCGGTCCGGCGGACTGGTTACGCGATGAAAAACAATGGATAACGAATCGTTTCAGCAAAGCCACCGACCGTAATTTTCCATACATCAAACACCCTACGGTTCCTCGATGCGCCGTTTCGATCTGTCGATAGCAGTGAATTTTCTTGTAACCTTAAAATGCCAAACCAACAAACCGAAGAAGATTACCGAAACCGATATTTGTTACAGGGAATCGCAATGGGACCAGCCAATAAAGCTGAAATTGACCAGCTTCAACTGGAGTTGGGGCATGATCTACCAATCGCTTACCGCGCATACCTACGTGTGTGGGGGACACATCCACCAAAATCTCTTGTCGGTTCTGATTGCGTCATGTCAGATCTTCATGACAATAAAACGGCGGCGATCGAGATACTTGCCGACGATGGAGCTGAATGGTCACTTCCAACAAATGCGGTGGTTTTTCTTATGCACCAGGGCTATGTATTCTTCTACTTTGATGCTACGGAATCGAGTGACCCAACCGTATTCCGCTACTACGAAGGTGAGCGTATCCCGGTGAAAGTCACCGATCGCTTCAGCGACTGGGTGATTGGGCTATGATTTTACATAGTTGATGTGATACAAAATCACGACGAACATAGCTTTGCGCACTGAGCTTTGGGGCGGACTCTTGTTAATGAACTAACCGAACTTGGTAGCCGCTTCAGCGCAAACGGACGTACTATTGTAGAAATCGTCACGGGAAGCGAAGGAGGCGACATGAGCTTAATGGTTGAGCGTCATTAACGCGCTATGATGTGTATCGTTATCAGTGACATGACACTGCAAGTACTTGAGCGAAAACATGAGCCTTGACCTTTACGTCCACTCAAAATCCCCCAGACTTCTCACCACCGAACAACTCGCTGACGCCCTCGCAGTGAGTCAAATTGGCGTGGCACTGTTTGACGATTACATCAACTACAACCCTGCGCCTGCTGGCCCCCTTAAGACCTGCATCGTTCTCGGCTGGATGACGAAGTCGTTTGCCCCTCTCCAGATCAATGAAATCCTGAGACAGACCGATAAGAAACGGAAACTCGAAGAACTGCTCGCACGCGAGGTCCTAGCTTGCGCCAATGTTAATGTTTATCGAGCAGTGGATTATTATGCGGCATTCGGTGACGGTTATCTCGATTCACTCGCTGGCGAAATCGATCTGCGTTTTCTCAACTTCATGAAATCAGCCGAGACCGTATATGAGATCCAAACAGCCGCTGGACGTTTGGATTCGTCATGGCGATTCCAACAGTCCTTGTGCAGTGCGATCGCGGATTCGGTCGACGGACTGATTGAAGAGCCTCAGCTTGGTGAGTATTTCTTTCCGCAGGATGCCGTCGAGTACTTCCACGGTTTTGTTGAGTAAGCGAGAAACAAAGCGATCACCCCAAGCGGCGGATCGAGCGGATTTTGATTTCAAGGGTTCTTAGCCGCCGATTTACCAAGGCGCTTATTGGGAACTTTGTATGATCATGCGGACCGGTATCACGAGCTTCCATGGGCGAAAAAACTTCCCGAGTTCGCATTCGCCGATTTCAAATGCATAGCTTACGCCAGTGCCACTCAAAGCGATTTCCTCATCACAGCCCTCTGCGAACGCGGTGTTACCCCCAACTTTTCCCTCGTTCCTAGGCTCTGCCTTGGAACGCACTGCTCGGGAGGCTCCTGCCTCCCGCCTCGCCTTGGCGAGGGCCCGCTCGTCGTCCGCATTCATCCCATCATCGGTCTCTCACAAATCCACGCGTCAACAATTCAATACAAGAAGCAAGAGGCGTGAGCCTTTGGAAACGAGGACTCGCACTAAGCCCCTGAATACACTCTCAAAAACTTTCGTGTAGGATAAATACGCTCTGCTTCCCGTGCGGTACCCACGCCAGCCGAGTGCCAAAACACACTCTGGTGAAAATCCTGCGTCAGGTCGGGCCGCAGGGGAGGAAGACGAGGCGGGAGCCTCTAATGCAGTGCGTTCCCAGGCAGAGCCTGTGAACGAGAAAAGGGATACGATCAGAATACATGCAGCCAAATCCATACGAACCTTCGAATACTCCTCCTACGCCAGCCACTGCCGCGAATTCTGCGAGTCGTTTGCCCTGCTTGAATGGGTTTGCTTTGGGTTTTCGTGACGGATTGGTCTTGTCGTTGCCGTTTGTTGTAATAGTTGCAATGGTCTATCAATCGTATGGTGCATCCTATCTCGCAACAGCCAGGGAAGTGGTTGTAATTCCATTGATCTGGGCATCGTGCGCTGGCTTTGTGGCCGAGATGAAGTACCGACGTCGAGTCCCAATCGCAACCGATCGCCGTTGGATTGAATGGCCCCAGAAGAAACAAACGTCAAACGAATCACCGTTCAACGATTTGGATCGTTGAAAATCGGAGCGGAATCGCGAATGAACATAATCGTTACATTCAAAATCGAACATGTATAGGGATTGCAAAATGGATCGTCGTACAGCGCTGCTGACCATTCTAGCGATTGCTTTAATCAGCCACGAAAGTGCGTTAGCGCAGCAGGATTCGAAGCGGACAGCAGCCGTATTTAAGCCCAATATTGAGTATGCTGTTGTAGGCCGCAAGTCACTGCGGCTCGATGCATATCTCCCCGCAGAGAAAGGAGCTGCACCAGCGATCGTACTCTTGCATGGTGGCGGATTTACCGGTGGTGCGAAGGGTGGATACACGGGCGAGCTAGCGCGGTACCTGGCCGATCATGGCTATGCAGCCTTCGATATCGACTATCGGCTGTTGGGTGATCTTGGTCCCGGCGCAACCCTGCGGGACGCCATGGCAGCGGCCCGAGAGGATCTGGATCGAGCCGTTGAACATGTCGTTGCCGAGTCGAAAACCTATCGCATCGATCCCGATCGACTCGCAGTGGGAGGCGGGTCAGCTGGCGCGATCACGGTTCTCATGGCCACCTACGGCGAAGCTCGCTCTGCGCGGCGGCCGAAAGCCGTTGTAAGCCTCTGGGGTAGCATGTATGGACAGGAGAAGGCGATCAAGCGTGGTGATCCGCCCGTATTGCTGGTGCATGGCACAGCCGACAAGACCGTCCCCTTCGCTCACTCAGAGGCGATTGCGGTCGCTGCTCGCAAATCGGATGTCGATCCAGTTCTGCTGCGAATCGAAAATGGAGGGCACACTCTTCCTCTCAATCAACGGTATCAGAATCGAACCATATTGGAGAGCGTGACCGAATTTCTTGATAAACGGCTGCGATGAAGAGCCTTCCCTCGTTCCTAGGCTCTGCCTTGGAACGCACTGCTCGGGAGGCTCCATCCTCCCGCCTCGCCTTGGCGAGGGTCCGTGCGTCCCCATCATCGGTCTCTCACAAATCCACGCGTCGACAATGTAATGCAACAAGCAGGAGGCGAAAGACTTTGGAAACGAGGACGCGCACTAAGCCCCTGAATACGATCTCAAAAAATTTCGTGTAAGATAAATACGGCGCTGCTTCCCGTGCGGTGCTCGATACCAGCCGAGTGCTCAAAACGCACTGGTGAAAATCCTGCGTCAAGTCGGGACGCAAGGGAGGAAGACGAGGCGGGAGCCTCTAAGGCCGTGCGTTCCCAGGCAGAGCCTGTGAACGAGGAGAAAGCGAGCACTCATACTCATGAATTTGCGCAGAATGAAATTGAACTTATCTTCTTGGTTGGCGATAACGGCAGTCGGATTTACAACGACCTACGCGGTGTATTGCGCAGTCGACTATTGGACTGTATTGGATTACACTTGGTGGAAATCAAGCATTTGTGAAGTTCACAGAACCAGGATGTCGAAGCAACTTGTGCCTGCTAAACACGGAATGCCACCTTTCAACACAGATTGGCGTAATGAGTCCGACGCCCGCAACTCGTTGTTTCCGCACGCTGACGAACCTCGCAAAACGGGCTACTGCAGTCCAGCGAGGCAAAACTTAGCGCGAATTTATGTTTGCCCACATTGCACAAACGCCAAAGCAAGTTGGTTGAAGCAGCGAGGTTCAAGACAGAGCATATCAGATATCGAATCCGCGCTACAACAAAGGTTGAATGAATGACCGATGTGGTGTTTGAGTTCGCTGTAGATTCCATCGACAGCCATGGACTTGTCTTTGGAAGAAACCGTAACGGTGATATTCCGGTTGGGACAAAGTTCACCCATGTTAGGCTTTCAAGATCTAGTCATAGCGATGGCGATGATCACACGGAAGAGCTTGGTTACTACGCATCGATCTCTTTGACTCTGCAAGAGGTCCTATGGTATGGCAGATCGATCATGCTGATTCCCGGAGGACATACCGCAGCACTTCGACTCGAAGGTGATGGCTTATCGATAGTGAGTGAACTTTTATGTGAGTTACCACATGGCGACCATTTGTTACTTTCTGCCCCTCCAAAGTCAGCAGGCGAATAAACTAATCCGCTGTGCTCATCCCTCATCGGCTAATCCGACTCACTAATTCACAGATACAAATGGCGGTCTCTTAGCGTAAGCAGCATAAGTTTCGGAGGCCTCGACATGGAGCGATGGACGATCCATCAACCGTCTGCTGGGCGATATAGCTTGCGCATCAACCACGGCGGCGAACCCTTTTGGTGCATGTTCGACTATCGGTTGCAACCACTGCCGGAGTTTGACGGAGTCAAAGTCGAGTTGACGGCTGACGCCGACACAGAGTCTGCTGAGTGGTTTCCGCACCTGCGGCTCGGGATACTGCGGGGCATGGATGTAATGCGAGAACGGAACTGCGTATGGGTTGGAGTCCGAGTAGAAGTGTGCAAGATACACACTCACGTAATAGACACTACGGCCCGCGGCTGCGAGTATTACGGTTTCAGCTTTGCGATCACCGAACTGCCGAGACTGGGCACGCCGCTCCTCGACTGAAGATTCGCCGCGCCGACTTCGTGATTCATTAACTCAATACAACCTGCTATGAATTTTCACAATGGTTCTCAATTCGATGAACAAAGAAGAACGCATCATTTGTGTTGCGATTGACGACGAAAATGCTATTTGATTTACACAACAAGCCGCCCCCGGTTCCTATGGTTCCGGCCCTGTTTATCCTACACATCTACTTTTCGAGCTGTCTTGTAAGTAGGGAATCAAGTAGTTTTTTTACCCTGTAGACGGCGACCTTCCCGAACGCAAGGATGGCCGCGTGTCGGTTCTGGTCAATGGCTGGCATCCAGGCGAAGGACATGAAGCGAAATCCTCACTCATGGAAGAAGCTGGCACGCGTATCGTGGAGCCCGTGTTACCTTATTCCGCAGACGGCACAGCCAAGCGAAAAGGCATTGGCTTATGTGGCTATCCTTATTGGTCTCACGCGAAAGCGCGACGGGACCAAGCGAGACGGTGAACGGGTACCGGTGGAGAGGTAAAACCGCAGCTAACGCTGTCGGCTAATGCGCGCGGCAGTAGCCACGAATGATGACGATTGTAACGATTAGGAGTCTTTCGAGGTTTGCGTTGAAAGGGAATTCGCAACTGCTAGGTTTTCAGAACGTGTTGATACGGCCATGACCTATAATCCAACGTTGGATTCTCTCTGCGTCGAATTGTGGTAGTGGTTAAGTGGACATGCAACGTTCGGATTTCGTTTGGCAAAACTCGCTCGCTTTCTGCAGCTGCTTGGGCGCGTGGCTATTCGCTCTAGTTGCTGTTCCAGCGAACCGCTTGCATGCTCAAACAACGACCGAACCAAACGCTCCTACGGTATTGTTCGATACCTGGCACAGCAACACGTGGATTCGCCACCTCCCTGCCCCGCAGCAATACAATTACCATCAGTTGCACAGCCTTGCTCGGGCAGCTCGGGCTCTGGAAGCAATGGGTTGGAATTGCGAACCGCAAGTGGAACCATGGACGCCTGCTGCACTGCAAGACGTCTCTTTAATCGTCATCAATTTGGTCTCCGCTGATCGACCCGGCTTTCTACTTTCCGAGATCCAAGCACTCAACGACTATTTGAAAAACGGTGGTGGAATCATTGTCATCACCGATCACACGAACTGCTATTTCCATAACACTGTTTTGCAACCTTGGTTTCATGAACTGGGCATTCAGCTTACCAATCATTCGGCCTGTGACGTCCCCCCTTACACTCTTGCCGAAGGTCCTGCCTGGATCTCGATCGAAGCGTTCGCTCAACACCCAGTGACTGATTCGCTCCAACACGTAGCGTTTCAAACCGGTGGCAGCGTTGATCCAGCCCTGGCAATCGCCTGGACCAGCTCGCAAGGTTGGGGCGATGATGGGCAAATGAATCCCTTCGGTGAAGGGAAATCATTGGGCTTTTTCGGCGATTTCTCTTTTTCGCCCGGCGAGCAACTTGGCCCCATCGGCGTCATCGCAGCTAAAGAAATTGGCCAAGGCCGCATCGTTATCGTCGGTGATCAGAACTGTATTGGCGGAATGTTCTTGAACTATGCCGACAATCGAAGACTCTGGTTACAAGCCGCACTGTGGGCAGGTCACCAATCAGATAAGCCCGCACAAAGCGACATGCTCTTACAAGGGCTCAATGGCGAAAAAGAACGCACGCTGTTGTGGTGCTATGAGCCACTCTCTCAACAAAAATACCACTGGGGCTCTGACTTAAACGATGGCCTAGGGCATGCATTCGAGTTCTTCAGCAAACATGCGGATGCTCGAGCCACCGATCGGTTTCAAGAGACTGCAGAATGGCTCATTGTGCCAACCGCAGATTTATTGCAAGAGCCACAAGCACGCGAAAGCCTTGGACGATTTGCAAATCTGCCACAGCGAAAGATCATCGTTCTGGGCAACGAAGATCAACTGGAGATCGTTCAAGAATGGATTGCCACGATCGAAGCGACGCCCATGCTCAATGCCCCCAAGGTTGTCAATAAAGCTTGGACGACCCCACAACAAACCGAAATCTTTTGGCTCAATCATCGAAGCGATTGGCTCAACACGGCCATCCCAGCTTCGACGACTCTACGTTCTGAAAGAGAAGAAGAGCAAGATCAAAAGAAGCTCGAATGGATGTGGGAAAAAGGTCTGCAGCGTATCCCAAGCGAACTCGATAAAATCCCTTGGGATAGCGAATGATCTTGTCGGCTATTATTTGAGCAACTCAAGCACTTCGGAATGCAGAGCACCATTGGTCGCAACACCATCGCCACCGTGGATGGTGCGGTTTCCTTTCCAATCAGTGAAGCGTCCTCCCGCTTCCTCTATCACAGGCAAAACGGCGGCGACGTCCCAGGGGCTCACCTTGGGGTCGACCATCACTTCTGCTCGGCCTGTAGCTACCAAGAGATAACCGTAGGCATCACCCCAAGTTCGCGTGACATACGCGCGAGCTTGCAGGGAAGTGAAGGCGGAGGTTGAACCTCGCTTATCGAAGGTATCAACTTGCGAAGTGACAAACAAACCTTCTTGGAGCGATCGTCCGCGAGCCACTTGTGCGCGGCGAATAGGTCGACCAGGTACTTCGTGATAAGCCCCCTGCCCCATCGATGCATGGATCAGTTCATCCATGCCGGGGATGTAGATAACGCCAGCCACGGGCTGATCTTCAAACATCAAACCGATTAGCGTCGAATAGAGCGGCACTCCGTAAATGAACGACTTGGTACCATCAATTGGATCAACGATCCATTGATAGCCACTTTCACCTTCTGTTGTTCCAAACTCTTCGCCCAAGATTCCATCTTGGGGAAAGTGCTTGGCTAACTCACTGCGAATAAGTTGTTCGGCTTGCTGATCAGCGATGGTGACGGGTGATGCGTCGCTTTTGCGAACGACTTCCAAGTTATCGACTTGAAAATATTCGAGCGTCTTACGTCCAGCTTTCCGTGCCCATTCGACAGCCGCTTCCCAACGTCCTTGATGGGATTGCGTAAAGGTTGCAGGGAGCACGTTCAGCCTTTCTTTTCAGCAGCAGTTTGTGGCGGAAAAAATGAATGCCAAGCTAACATCACAGCGCCACACACAAGTAATGAATCGGCGATGTTAAAGTTTGGCCAAGTGTATTGGCCATAACGGAGTAGGATCCAATCGCGAACGCCCAATGGGCAGGGCATATCGGCGGAATACCAAATGCCAAGTCGATCATAGAGGTTGCCGAAGATTCCCCCCATCACCATTCCCAGAGCAACGGTAAGCCAGAGGCTATGAGCGGCTCGGAATCCGAAGAGCCAGACGACAATGGCGGTTGCGGCTAAGATCGACATGCCGGCAAAGAACATTCCATAACCAGCTCCCATGCCGAACAGTGCGCCGGTGTTAATGGCGGTTTCAATTCCGACATAGTTTTCGATGAGCCAATACGGTGGGTTCGTGCCAGGGAGACCGCGCCACGAGAAGATCCACTGTTTGGACAGTAAATCGGCAGCGGTACCGAAAATCGCCAATGACGTAAAGGCGATCCAACGGTTTAACGGGATCGGTACCACGATGGAATCAACCTTGTAGCTGCTGAGCACACTTGACACAGTGAGGTGTATCCGGAAGAACATCTAAGCGGGCTTTGGGAATGCGACCTCCACACTCCGTGCAGGAACCATATTCACCGTTGGAAATCCTGACAAGAGCAGCTTCGATACTGTCCAACGTATTTCCATTATTTTGCAACAATTCCAAGGTAAATTCTTGGTCGTAGCTCTCCGTTCCGATGTCCGCTGGATGCGTCGGATAACCGCCGGTTGAAATGCCGCTCTCCTCGGAAAGGGACTCTGCGGTCAACATTTCGACATCTCCCAAAATGCGGCTCTTAAGAACCAGCAACAGTTTCCGATAATGTTCCAAATCGCGATCGTTCATGGGGGAATGTGCTCCTGTGTGGCGCGAAAGCGAGTGATTTCCTTAATTTGTTCCGGTGAAATGCTGGCATCGCCGCCAAAATCTCAGGATGAATTTCTAAAGATTCGAGCTGATTGACAACAGCAGGTCGTTGGGGGATGCATATCCCATGCCAATGGGCCAAAGTCGACGAAAAATCCATTTGCATTTGCAGCAATTCGCGACTGCGGCGGAGGGGCAAAAAACGGTCTGGTGCAGGTTGGGGGTGGGACGGTAGTTTAGGTGGGCTTCGTTTTACCCGTAGCCGTAGCGGAGCGGAGGCTAGGGGATTTGGGGGGGAGCTGCGGATCCTTTGAATGCGTTCGCAAAAAAGATGTGTGGGATAAAATGGGGCATGCCTAGAGGCTCAATGTAGGCGTCAAAAAGCCTCAGGTCAACAAAATTGATACACTAGGGAAATAAGTTTGTGCCGCTTCAGCTCAGCAGAAGCATGGTTCCCAACCCGAAGCGGCATCAACAACGCATGTACAGCCAACGGCGCAGGAAGGCTCGGCCATGAAAATTACGACCAATATCAATTCGCTGCTTCGGCGTACCAACTCCGAGCTTGCGTTCCAGCGGTGCATCAATCCTTTCTGCGGTACGACATGCGCTGTGACGGAAGTCCGAACGGCTTGTCCTAAATGCGGCGACTTGCTGGATGTTGACTACGATTGGTCGTTGGTGGATATCCCCTCCTCGTTAGCCGAGTTCGAAAAGCATTGGCAACAACGATTTTCGCCCGTGCGATTTTCGGGCGTGTGGCGATTTCACGAACTGCTACCTTTCGCGCCGATCGATCGTTTGATTACGGCAGGTGAAGGTCAAACGCTGCTGCAACAAGCTGATGCGGTTGGACGATTCGTAGGCATGCAACCGGGCAAGTTGTATCTCCAATACGAAGGGATGAATCCATCGGGGAGTTTCAAAGACAACGGTATGGTCGCCGCCTTCACCCATGCGCGGATGATCGGTGCGAGCCGAGCTGCTTGCGCGAGCACAGGCAACACCAGCGCATCGTTAGCGATGTATTGCTCGGTGACACAGTTAATGCGAGCCATTATCTTCATCGGTAGCGGTAAGATTTCTTACGGCAAATTATCTCAAGCTTTAGAGTATGGCGCGCTAACGGTTCAAATCGCCGGGGACTTTGATGATGCGATGCAACGCGTTCAAGAAGTCGCCAAAGACCTAGGTATTTACTTGGTCAACAGCATCAATCCGTTTCGTCTTGAAGGTCAGAAGACGGTGATGTTCCGGGTGCTAGAAGCGTTGCGATGGGAAGTCCCTGATTGGATTGTGGTACCTGGTGGCAATCTTGGGAACAGCAGTGCTTTCGGAAAAGCATTTTACGAACTTTATAAGTTGGGACTCATCGAACGCATTCCTCGCCTAGCGGTCATCAACGCCGCTGGGGCTGACACGCTTTATCAACTCTTTGAAAAGCGTGGCTTGCGTTGGAATTATGGTAAGCCGGCGATGGAGATCGCGTGCCATTATTATGATGAACTCGACCGCGATCATCGCAAAGCGGACACGATTGCCAGCGCGATCGAAATCAATCGCCCTGTGAACTTGAAGAAGTGCTTGCGAGCTCTTGAGTTTTGCGACGGGGTGGTTCGCCGCGTCAGCGACCAAGAGATACTCGATGCCAAGGCGCAAGTGGGAGCGGGTGGAATTGGCTGTGAACCAGCTAGTGCGGCCAGCGTGGCTGGGGCACGACTCTTGCGTCAAGAAGGGGTAATCGCGAGCGGCGATCGAGTGGTGTGTATCCTGACGGGCCATCAGTTAAAAGACCCCACCGCTACGGTAGCCTACCACACAGCCGACCAAGACAAATTCAACGAAGTCTTGGGAAGTCGAGGTGTATCGCGAGCTGCCTTTGCGAACCGGGCCGTGGCCGTTCCCAACGAGCTCGATGCGATCATCAAGGCGATCCAGCTCTATAGCTAATTCGACTTGTCAGCTTCACCAGAGAGGCGAATGCGGGACTCCCGCAACCGGTTCAATTGGGTTATAAAATGAGCCTCAATTGAAACACGGATTCTTTGCTGGAGTTGCTCTAACAATGTCAAAAACCACATTGGCCATCCATGGTGCCGCAGGCCGCATGGGACGACGCCTAGTTGCGCTCGGAACTCAAGATGCCCATTTCCAAGTTGTGGCAGCGATCGATCACGCTGCTTGCATGCAGATCGGCAAAGATGCGGGCGAGTTGGCTGCGGTTGGCAAGATCGGTGTGGCCGTTTCCGATCAATGGCCAGCGGCGGGAAGCGTCAACGCGGTTATTGATTTCTCTAGTCCAGCGGGAGCTCTTGTCGCAATGCACCAATGCGCTGAGCTCGGCTTGCCTTTGGTCCTAGCGACAACAGGGCTCGAGAAAGAACATCAGGAACTCTTGCACGAGATCACCAAAAAGATTCCTGTCTGTTACTCGCCCAGTATGAGTTTGGCGGTCAACTTGACGATGAAGTTAGCCCAACAAGCGGCTCGCGTTCTCAAGAACGTATCGAGCGGTGTCGACGTTGAAATCATTGAGCGTCATCATCGCTACAAGGAAGACAGCCCCAGCGGAACGGCACTTAAGTTCGGCTCCATTATCGCCAACGAAATGGGCCTCGACAAAGAGATGCATGGCCGACATGGCCAAATTGGAAAACGGGAACGCAATGAAATCGGTTATCACGCGGTGCGTACCGGTGACAATCCAGGCGAGCATACGATTGTGTTTGGCATGTTAGGTGAAACGATTGAATTGCGAGTAGCTGCATCAAATCGCGATTGCTATGTACAAGGAGCATTCGCAGCAGCTCAATTCTTGCAGGGCAAGCCGGCAGGTCTCTACTCGATGTCCGACGTATTGGGGCTTGGATAAGCGACCATGGCAAAATGCGAGAAGGGGTATTTGTGTGCCGTTTGCGGGAAAGAGGTCGAGGACTTAATCGACAGTGAATTGTATTTACGCTACACCGTCGGTTGGCTCGACCCCGAGAAGCTGCATGTTGCTCCTGAACGCCATTTGATGTGCAATCCAGCCTTAGCTCAGTTCATTAACGATGAGCGTTTTAGTGAATTGAAGGTCCCATCTGAAGCGGACAAGCAACAACTTGATGCAGAGTTTGTAGCCAAGCGAACGGAGTTGCTTACTCGGGGCTATCGACGGTTAGTCGAGCTGCAACAAGCGGGTGAATCTGTGTCGATCACAGACTACCCGCTACCAGAAGCTGCAGCACGTTATCGTCTCGGCGGGTGAACTTAAAATTCTTGTCGGACAAAATAGATACAGGAAATCGACAGTATCACTGCCACAAAAATGGCATTGGTCCAGAGAGGTGTCCAAGGATCAATTTTGTCTCGCGATTGTTCAACGTCTGTGGTGTCTAAACTTATCCCCAAGGTATTCTTACCCTGCAGCAAGTAAGCCGTGGTTTGATCAAGGGCACGCGGCTTGGGATTAACGATATAAATCGGGTTAATGATAAAATCATAGACCCATTGCAACGTCGTTCGTGGCGCAACTTTTGTATCTACAACTGTCGAGTTCTTCCAATCCCATTTCGAAGTAGAGCGGACGGAATGGGCCACCAACAAGTTACCGTCCTTCGTGACACTTGCGGCTGTTGCATTACCTTGGCCGGTCAAGTTGGGCTTGGTGTACTTGAGAGTCGCCGCATCGATAAAACCGACTTCGCCATCTTGATACACAACCACGAATTGTTCCGCATCACCTAGATACCAAAGCTGGCGAGGAGCCTCAATTTTTGCACCGGCAACTTCTTGTAACGCATCTGCTTTGTTGAGATCGAACGCTTTTGGCAATTCGTTTTCCCGAATTACAATTCCCTTGGTTGCGCTGACCGCAACTAGACCAATCGTGTTCTTTTCGCCTTCGAGTTTCACTGTTTGTTTGGACTCAAAACTCTTTTCGCCCCAAACCAATTGTTCGAGCTCACCACGTCGGTAAAGCCATACTTGATTTCCATCCGGTGTTACCGACATAAAGTCAGGACGTTCACTGGACCAACCAGCTGGAGTTACTTTTTCAAAGGGAGAAACCGCAGCAACTTTAGGAATCGAGAACCCAAAAATCGAAGTGGGCACACTCTCAGCAATTTCGAGTTTCTTGGGATCGAGCTGGAAGATGCCAGACTCTGCCAGAACGAGCATCGTACCCTTCCAAGGCAATACTTGCCGAGTGCCGTCAGGAACATTTGGGCCATTCTCGGAGTCCCAGCGATAGCCTCGATTCTTGGCTTTGTCTTTCTCAGCTTGGTCTACATTATCGTCGAGATCAATGATAGACAGGGCCCCACCTCCACCACGAAGTCCCATTCCCCCTCGCCCCGCTTTCGTAAAGACGAGTTGTTTGGATTCTTCAAGCCAAATTGGTCCTAGAAGCTTTTGCCCCGGATCGAAATTGCTGCTAACAGCCTCTTCCCAATCCATTGTCTCATTATTCCAGACACGGAATTGACCGATTTCGGTACTCGAGAATAATTCACCATTGCCTTCGCTGACGCTAATGGATTGAGGAAGTACCTCAGCCCACGGCTGAAAACCTCCACGAATACCTCCGACCACCAAGCACATAAACCAGAAGATAATCGTTAATACAACCGACACGATGGCGTTCTTCCAAATGATCCCTGCCAAGGCGGAAACTGAGAAGAAAATGATAAACACAAATGTGATGACAGGAATGATTGCCAAGAGCCCTTCATTCCAAATACCAAATCGCCACCCCGCAATAAAGTACAATCCGACCAATAAATAAGTGATGTTGAGCAGAATGAAAATCGAACCGCCAAAAAACTTTGACAGAAACAACAATACGCGAGAGATCGGTTTACTTAACAACAGATGAAGCGAACCTGCTTGGAGCATGTCGGGAATTAATGACGAGGTAATGATAACTGCTACGAAGATTGCAATTATCCCCAAACCGATTTTGATGATCACCGAAAAGGCGAAGATCTCTACAAATTGATTGGCTTGTCGCCGCGTGACAGGCAATTGATCAAATAACTTGAAGCCTGCATATCCCAACCACAGACCATTACCGTTGGCTGGCTGAATGAAGGAACTGAAAGAACTCTCTAACAGTCGACGATTCAACTCTTGCGTTTCAGCCTCGGTTAAATTCTCAGTCCCCTGACTGATCAAATCCTTCATATTGCTGCGTTTGTTGGCAGTTGGCCAAGCTTCCTCGGTGTAAAGCTCCTTCTTTTTGAGCAACTCATTGAGTGAGTCGGTAACCTTGCGGTAGGTTTCGCGCCGGGCCATTCGGTTTCCATCATCTTCCTTCCTGGCGTTGTAGGCCTTAATGGCCTCGGCAGTCTCTTCTGACAGCATACTGGCAACGCGCTGTTGCGACGCATTGCCTTTGCCACCACGAGAAGCTTCAAGTTGCTTGAGAAAACCGCTTACGTCTTTTAGATCTTGCTGCCTCAATTCGAAAGACTTTTCTTCGACGTATCCAAATGGCGCTATGCCCACCAGAATCAGCGTCCAAGCAGCAAATAAAATCCACAGCATTCGCGAGGCAACGGCCTCATTGAACGAGTCGATCAAAATGGCAATGTAGGGCTTCATATTATTTCTGCGGTTAGGTTCAAAGCATGTGGTTCGGAAAACGACGCGAGCTAACTTCTTAAGTTGCCGCATTCACCCCGTCATCAACCACACTCAAGAAGACTTGCTCAAGCGTGGGACGATGAGGATCGAGTCGAATAATACTGAGTTTGTGGCTACGCAAGCGATCGATACAGCGATCGATCGAAGCTTGATCGGGCGTGATGACTTCGGCGCGACAATAGCTGCCATCGGCCAACGGAATCACCACCGCTCTAAATTCATTTCCGAGAGCGGCTTCAACACTCGCTTGCGGAGCGTTGACTTCTAAACGGATTCGGGCTTCCATCGATTGCGAGAATTGTGAAATCAATTCTTGGATTCGTCCCGCTCCGCGCAACTGTCCCTTGGCCATGATGGCGACTCGATCGCAAATCAATTCCACTTCTTGAAGAATATGACTATTCAAGAAAATCGTTTTCCCTTGCTCACGCAAATGGGACAAGATCTGACGTATCTGCGAACGTCCCAAGGGATCTAAACCGTCTGTCGGTTCATCCAAAATCAAAAGGTCGGGGTCGTGCAGAAGAGCTTGAGCCAAGCCGAGACGTTGCCGCATCCCCTTGCTGTACTTGCGAGCTAATTCCTTCTCGCGACCTTTGAGTCCCACCAGCTCGAGCAATTCTGCGGAGCGTCGATTAATGGTCGCTTCATCGAGTCGACTGAGTCGCCCGAAGAACTTTAATGCACCCACGGCTGTGTGATGCCGAGGGACCATCAAGTTTTCTGGCAGATAGCCAACACGGCAGCGGGCAGCGCGTGAACCTGCGGGCAACCCCAACAATTGGGCAGTGCCACCTGTACCACGAATAATCCCCAACAGAACTTTGATTAACGTGGTCTTGCCTGCACCGTTGGGCCCCAACAAACCGAAGACTTCGCCACGTTCGACACGCAGTGTTACACCCTTGAGGGCTTTGAATTGTTTTGTACCGAACAAGCCTTCACTATACGACTTCTGCAAACCGTTGACGTCGATGACTGGGACTGCACTCATAAGTGAATTTATTTTCAGCGAGAAAGTTAATAGCGTGTTACCCAACCATTCGCTTAGTCATTCGCTGGACAAAACGAAATGTTGGGGCGGATTGACCGAGAAAGAATAAACCTCTGCGATCTTACCCGAACTAACCCACTGTAGATTCGTGGGTAGCGAAAAAGTTTGCCCCGAAATGCTGGGGTTAGACTCGATTTGGGCCGATTTTTCGCGATTTTTCGCTTTATTGGCGCAGGTAGCCGGTCAAAATGAAGAGCCAGCCAATGGCGACCACCAAAACGGCTAAAATCGCCAACCGCACCCAAATTGCGGTACCGGGATGCGCCCAAACACGACTGCTCATCGGCTCCGTGGCAGCCGAAAGAGCCCGCAAACGATGTTCGGCTTCTTCAAACAACGCCGCTTGGCAATTCTCCATCAAGCCATACTGCATCGAATATTCGAGGGCGCCAAAGAAGTGATGGTATTTACCCCACGGATCAGGCCCTACCGCCTCAAAAAACCAGAATTGCCGCCCATAGTTATCATCCGTCTCCGCCTCAAAAAATACACAGCGTAGGTTCTCGATACGCGATCGCTCTGGGCAAAACTCTTTGCGCCACAAACAGTGATAAGCATGATCGGTTACAGTTTTCCAGGTTTGTTCTGTAAACTGTAAATGGCTGGCATCGGAACGCATTACAGTGAACTCCGTGCGTATTGGCTAGCGGCGAGATGCGATCGGTTGGCTAGGGACAAGCGTTTAGGTAGTATAGAGATACCGTCGATAGATCCAAAGCGAGATTTCCGAATTTTCCCGTTTTGCTAGACGGATAATAAAACACAGTTCATAAACGTCCACTATTTCCTGCAAAGCCTCAATTGTCAATCGAGACAATTCCCTATGTTTGAACGCCGATCTCTACGCTGGCCCATCACTGTTGCGGTTGTCATGATCGTGCTGCTGATTGCGCTGGCTGTAGGCTGGGTGCTTCTCAATGTCGCAGGCGCCTACAACAACGTCGAACGTGCGACACTCTATTGGATTTTGCTATCAGCCGGGTCCACCATTTTTGTGTGCATCTTGTTGGGGATCGTTTTTTACTTGCGGCTTAGCATCCAGCAAATTCAATTGAGCCGACGTCAATCCAACTTCATCGACAGCGTCACCCATGAACTCAAAAGCCCTATCGCTTCACTTAAACTCTACTTGCAAACGCTCAATCGCCGACAAGTAACCGACGCACAACGGCTCGAGTTTTATCGCTCCATGCTGGCTGATGTCGATCGCCTCGACCAATTGATCAACCATTTGCTCGAAGCGGCTCGGCTGGAACGTCCCAATTCAGCACCTGAAGCAGAGACCATTGCCTTGGGTGGAGTCATCCAACACGCGATTCAAGCCGCCTGCCAGCGATACAATGTCCCGACGGAATGTGTGACGTCCCATATCGAAATGCTCGAAACGGTTGGTTCACCTCCTGACATGAATATGCTCATCGGCAACATCATCGATAACGCGGTGAAATATTCTTCGTCACCACCTAAAGTCGAAGTGCATCTGGATCGCATTCCCAACCGCGATTGGTGGCGTCTCAAAGTGATCGACAATGGACCTGGCATTCCCCGCGCCTATCGACGCAAAGTTTTCGGCCGTTTCTATCGAGTCGGTAGCGAACTGGAACGAAGTAAACCGGGGACCGGTCTCGGCCTGTTCATCGTGCATACCATTGTGCGTAGACTGGGTGGCAAAATCCAAATTCAAGATTCTCCCTCAGGCCCCGGCACTCAAATTGTCGTACAGGTTCCGCTGCGACAAACAGAAAAGATCATCGATGCTAACTCCCACGCAGAAACGCAAGTACAAAACCCAACCCCAATCCCTCCTCCTAACGACGTAACGCAATGAGTGCTCGCAAACACATTTTGGTCGTCGAAGATGAACAGCACCTTGGTGTTGGCATCAAATACAATTTGGAAGCCGAAGGCTATCGGGTTACACTCGTCAACGACGGGCCTACTGCGTTGAAATTGATTCAAGGTGACAGCAATATCGATTTGATGATTCTCGACTTAATGCTTCCCGGAATGAGTGGCTATGCGGTGTGCGATACCTTGCGCAGCGCCGGATACGATATGCCCATTCTCATCTTGAGCGCTCGCAGCCTATCCGAAGATCGCACTCGTGGCTTCGATGTGGGAGCCAATCAATATCTCACCAAGCCCTTTGACCTCGATGAGCTGTTGAGCCGGGTAAAAAATTTATTGCGATTGAATCCTCGCGATCGTGGCCGACCACAGCGTGAAGCCCGAGCGAATGTTAACGAGCTGAGCTTTGGAAACTGCTACGTGAATTTCCAAACCTTTGAGGTAAAAGTTGGCGACCAACAGGTCCGCTTGACCCAAAAAGAGCTGCAATTATTGAGATATCTCGCCGATCACGAAGGACGAGTGATCAGTCGACACGAACTGCTAGCGGAAGTGTGGGATATGCCGGGCGATGTTCAAACACGTTCCGTCGACCAGTTCATCAGCCGCCTTCGCAAGACGTTTGAAGTTGACCCATCGGATCCGAAACACTTTCTCACATTTCGCGATGCCGGCTATCGGTTTGTGATCGAACCTGCTCAGTAAACTAACGATCGAACAAACTGCTGCGAACTTCTTTCTCTAAAGTGGCTCGCGCCGCCAATGCCGCTTGAAAATGATCCTTGGACAAACTGTAGAGCACCGTATCGGTCAGCGTTACGATACTCGCATTGCGAGGTTGCCCAGTTAACAAGGCGGTTTCACCGAAGAAGTCACCCGCTTTAAGCTCTGCAATTTGTTTATCATCTGTTCCCTTGCGAACGGCGACAGATCCGTTGCGAATCAAGTAGAACTTATCTCCCGGATCCCCTTCACGAATCACACGTTCCCCAGCAGTCCACGATTCAGCTTGCATCTTGTCGGCCATCTCGGTCAATGTTCGCGGGGATAAGCCTTCAAAGACTTTACACGAAGCCAACATTTGACCGATGATCGAGGCTTCTTTTACCAAGACGTCGCTCACGATTCGCCCATCAACCAAATTGACAATTCGATCTGCCACATCCAGAATGCGATTGTCGTGAGTGACAATGATGATGGTCACGCGCTCTTGTTGCGCCAGCGTTCGAAACATCTCGACCACATTGCGGCCACTTTGTTCGTCCAAAGCTGCCGTCGGTTCATCAGCCAGCACCAACCTCGGACGATGTACCAAGCCACGCGCAATCGCGACTCGTTGCTTCTGACCACCCGATAATTGTTTCGGTTTGTGATTGAGCCGGGCTCCGAGTCCCACTTTCGTAAGCATCTCTTGAGCCCGCTGTGTGGCTTCGGCTCGCGATAAATGAGA
>JAFLCP010000050.1:0-31974 GCA_017303505.1 Planctomycetota bacterium
GATGCCAATTAACACCGCTTTTTGAGAGAAACCGCGTTTCTGCAACATCTGATGGAATCGCTCCAGCGACATAACAGCCTCGGGCGCACCAAATGTATTACCAACATCCAGATAAACGTGATAGAAGCCGCGTTCCAACAACGCCGGCGCCGCACAGCGCTGCGTAAATGCATCTGGGAACATCATGCACCACGAAAACGCTCCATCACCGCGAGGTGTCTTCGGCTCAACCACCCAAGCTCCACGCCCTTCAAATTCAAATAGATGTCTCTTGAAGCCGTGCCATGTATCAAGCTTTTCATTCGCAAATTCGACCTGCACATCAGCTGCATGTAATGAATCTGCTTGTGGCATCCACACAAAATAACTCATCGCACAATAGAAACAAATACTCAGGTACGACAACGTTCTCATGATGGAATCTCCCCGCCCTAGCTCGCCCAAAACTCGATCAGCTCCACACGATATGAGAGCTTTCGGCATCAACAAAAAAAGACACGCATCGTGACACGACGCATGTCTTTAATTTTAACAACCAACCAACTGTTTCGATACCGTGCAGAATCTTCCGAAGTTTTACCTTCAGAGCAATCCCCACCTATTCGTGGACATCACTTGCCGCTTTTTACCAAGGAGTCGCGAATTTCTCGCAGCAACACCACATCTTCTGGCGTTGGAGGTGGTTCGGCTGGCTTTTCCGATTTCTTCTTCAGCGTATTCATGGCTTTGACAACCATGAACAAAGCGAAAGCAATAATGACAAATTCAAAAATTGTTTGCAGGAAAGGGCCATACTTCAAAATGTCTGGATCCAAAGGTTCCGACATCTTTTGGGTCACGCCATCGGCTTCCATGACGGGCTTCCCATCTTTCATCAATGGAAGCGATATTTTGCCTCCAAAGATCTGGGAATACTTCAGCGACAACGCATTGAAATTAACTCCGCTCTTGGCAGTTAGTAAGTTCAACGGCGTCATGAAGATGTTCTCAACCAATGACGACACAATCTTACCGAACGCTCCACCTATCACCACACCCACAGCGAGGTCAATCACATTGCCCCGCATCGCAAATTCTTTAAATTCCTTGACTAATCCCATATGGCTGCTCCCGAATGGTCTTGATTTTTTCTTGCTTTAAATCGAATCGGAAGAGGATAACCTAAGTATCGCAGTTTAGCCAAGATCAGTTTCCTAGTTCCTATGCGGTTTTCTGGCGGCCATAAATCCTCGATCAGCGATCGTATCGCAATACGGCAACACCTCGCACCCGTATCTCTTTAGCAGATCGCCATACTCGTACGGTGCATAACATTTACCTTGCGTGATATGCATCAACATCGCCGAATATTCAGCCACGGGAAGCGGACCATCCTTTTGATCGTTCAAGAAGGCTTCATGAATCAACATCACGCCCCCGGGCAATAGACATTCGACACCTTTGCGAATGAGCAACTCAACTTCCTCGCTGCCCCAATCGTGCAATACGTTCGATAACAGTAACACATCGCATTGAGGCCATGGATCAGCAAACATATCACCCCCAGTAACTTTGAGCCGATCCTGCATTCCAAAACTCTGAATGTTGTCACGAGCGATTTGATCGACCGGTTCTTTTTCTAAAACAATACCTTGCATCTTGGGATGCCGCGCGAGCATGGTCAGTGCGTATATTCCTGAGCCACCGCCAACATCTAACAACAACGACTTACCTTGCACTAGCGAGAGCGACTTTTCAGCCAAATGTTGCCCCAGCACCTTTCCGCGGCAGTTCATAATCTCCGTGAACGTTCGCGCAAATTCCGCCTGCTGCATCGACTGATGCCAATCATCTCCTTCACTCTTTGCTCCCCAATTAGCGGGTTTACCGCTTTTAAGAACTCGCATGTACCCGAAACCGGCCTCTGAATTTCGATACGGTTCGTAATACGGCCCCAAATACCATGGGGACGAACGCACGAGATACTCTAAAGCGATTTGCGAAAGAGCGACTTTTCCATTGGCTCGTGTTTCCAAGAAACCACTTGCCCGACATAAAGTCATCAGCACATCAACAGGTCGTTCCGCAAAGCCATAGTGGTTACAGACATCGCCAGCGGAGACGGCACCGCAATTCTTGATGTACTCAAACAGATGAAGTTCCAACACGGCTAAAGCAATCAGTTCGGCTGCGATTTGGCGGTCGCGAAAACGAAAAATCTGGGTGGGATCGGACCATGGCAGTTCAGATAATGGTAACGTATTCATTTGGTCTCACTTTCAATGCACAGCTTTCCTTTCATTGCAATCCGATACAATGGAAAGACGAGCGATTTTTTGGATGTTGATTTCTGATGCCACAACTTCATCAGGAGAAATGCTGGAACCCAACCATGTTAGACCCAACTACTCCAGATCCCGCCAAACCAGATCCCAGAAGAGCATTCCTTGATTATTCCCAATTTGCGGTCGCTGGAGCTTCTCGCGATAAATCGAAATACGGCAACATTGTGTACCACGCCTTGCGGAGGGGAGGTAAAAACGTCGTAGCCATTAACCCCAACACCTCATCGATCGACGGCGATTTAGCCTATGCTAAACTTTCGCTGGTTCCACACCATGTTGAAGCTGTCTCCATCGTTACTCCCCCCAACATCAGTCGACAAGTGGTACTCGATGCGATCCAGGCTGGCGTAAAATCCATCTGGTTTCAGCCTGGGGCAGAGAACCTCGACGCCGCTCAACTAGCTCGTGAGTCTGGCATCGAGGTCATTGATGATGGTAGCTGTATTCTCGTCGCCTTGGCGTGGCATTGATCCGTTAGGATGCCTTAGGCTCTTTCTTTTGCAAAAACGGCAACGGCCTTAGTTCCAGCTTTTTGATACTTTGCAAATAATCCAAAACGGCTACGGATTCATCTCCACCCGCCTGAGCATGCATGTGCAAAGAAAAACCATGTGGTCCTTTGGCATCGATCAAAGCAGGTTGAAGAGTTAGGAAAGACTTCACCGCATCCAACTGCCCCATCATGGCTGCGCAGAAAATGTCGATTCGAGCGCCTCGTTCGAGCAAAAAGCTGACGATGTCGCGCCGCCCCATATGCGAAGCCCCACCTAATGCGGTTTCAAAGTCGCCTCCCCCCCAATCGATCGCACCGTTGATCATTCCCGGTTCACGTTCGAGCAACTTCTTGACCATTTCCAAGTCCGAATGGGCATAGATCACGAAGTCCTGAAGCAAAGTACGATTGATTTGTTCCTTCTTCCAAGATGGCTTAAATCCTGGTGGATCGTAGTCTCGTTCAAAGGCGGCTTCTTTTGGCCCCGTAGGTTGTGCGGGAGTCGCTGCTTTTTCATCGGCACGCAGCGTGCCACCTACGACCATAGCTCCCACTCCCGCCGCCACAAATCCTCTTCGACTAACACCGTGATTTTTCATCGTTCGACCTTCTTCGCAGATTTTGAAACCCGACACATTTCCAACATCTTGATCTACCCGTTCACCACCAATCACATCACTACAAGCGACTTTCTGTGGCGGTTCGTCTTTTTACCAATGCGTTTCGATCACTATTCTTCAGCCGATGAGGAATGGTCATGAATGATCACCCACTTCCCATCGATCTTTCTCCATACCAACGAGAAATTTCCGTTGGCTGGTTTCTCACCTTCAATTTTCCACTCGCCCAACATCATTGCGACATCGGGACCTAGGGACTCGACCTCCATGTTCGCAAAGGTGAGCGTACCCATGGTCGCTTTATCAGGATAGGACTTCTTGTAGTTTTCAAGCGTTGCCTTCCAGCCACGGCGAGTCTTTCCACCGGACGAAAATGTCAGCTTGTCACTCTTCCAGTAGGCGTCCATGAATTTGTCAAAGTCGCCAACGTTCCAGGCATCTTTCTGAGCCGCGACGATGGCCTTCAGTTTGGTAGCTAACTCATCTTCGTTTCCTAATACCGAAATTTTCGAGTTGGAGACGAGACAGAGTGCTACCACCACAACCAAACCAATCTTTGTCCAAAGTTTCATTCGACGATTGCCCTCGTTTTTCGTGTCATTTGTGAACAAGACGTAAGCTGTCGACAGCCGCCCCTACCAGCGACCTGGGATAGCTTTTCATAGAAAAGTAATTTACCCTATAGCGATCCTCTTCACTACATAGCGGGCACCTGGTTGCTCGATATTTGCCCCCACATTCCCAACTGTAGAGATACTATGGTCGCAGAAACTGTTCTGGCATTAAATGAAGAGACTCTAATTGACGAGTGGCACTGGATCCTAGACTGCCTTCGGGACGTGCTGATCGAGTCGGGCGACAAGGAACTCGCCAATACACTTCCAGTTCCTGGGCAGCAAACAAGCCTCAACGACCAGCTCAACAATTCTGTCCATTTGACACAAGCCTATTCCATCGCTTTTCAATTGCTGGGGATGGCTGAACAAAACGCAGCCGATCTATTTCGTCGAACCATCGAAAAGAAATCGGGCATCGACGCCCTGCCAGCGTTATGGGGTGATTCGTTGCGACAACTGAAAGATGAAGGCTATTCATCTGCGGAAATCGCCCGGATGCTTCCCAATATCCAAGTGGAATTGGTCCTTACCGCCCACCCCACCGAAGCCAAGCGAGCCACCGTGCTAGCGCACCATCGGCGATTGTACGAACGCTTTCAGATTCATCAGCAACTCAAGGTCGCTGGTACGACGCCGGACGATACGCAGCAAGAAGAGAACGATTTTGCAGTACGGGCCTTGTTGGGAATTTTGTGGCGGACCGGCGAAATCTACTTGGACAAACCCGATATTCAATCCGAACGACGCAACGTTCTTGACTATCTCACCCATGTATTCCCGGTTGTCCTGCGTCCTCTTGACCAACGTTTGCGTCGCGCTTGGACGGACGTCGGACTCGACCCCAGCGTCTTTTCGAATCCACTTATTTTTCCAAAACTAACCTTCGGTACTTGGGTTGGAGGGGACCGCGATGGACACCCTCTCGTAACAGACACGGTTACGCGCCAAAGTCTGCTCGAAATGCGACGCAGCGCATTAGGCCTAATCCACAGACATCTTTCGCAACTCGCTCGCTTGATGAGCCAGTCGGCATATTGGCAAAGACCTGACCCCACCTTCTTACAAACATTGGCCAACATCAGCGACCAACTGGGGCCCTTGGGTAAGAAAGCTCTCGATCGAAATCCGAATGAACCGTGGCGCCAATTTATCAACACAATGTTGGCGCGCCTCCCCCGCATCGATGCGACCCAAGAAACCATCACCGCTGAACCACCGCCAACGTATCAATCGTCAAGCGAATTGTTATCGGATTTGCATAAGCTTTATGACAGCCTGATCTCCTGCGGCCAAAAACGCTCTGCCGAATATGCTGTCCAACCGCTCATGCGTATCGTGCAAACATTCGGCTTCCATCTGGCCGTTCTCGATGTGCGTCAAAACAGTGCGTTCCATGACAAGGCCGTCGAGCAATTGCTGACAGCAGCTGGAATTGCTCGCACCAATTTCTCTCAATGGACCGAAGAAGAACGACTCGAATTGCTGCGAGAAGAACTCGCTTCCAAACGCCCCTTTGCTCGCCCTGATGTGAGCTTAGGAACTGAAGCAGATGCTGTCCTCTCCGCTCTTCGAGTATTGAAGGATTACAAGTCTGCTTACGGACTCGATGGACTTGGAGCACTCATTGTCAGCATGACTCGCAGCGTCTCCGACCTGCTGGTGGTTTATCTACTCGCTCGTGAAGTTGGATTGCTCGAAGAAACGCCCGAGGGCTTGGTCTGTCCATTACCTGTGGTGCCACTGTTCGAAACGGTTGACGATTTGCAGCATAGCCCTGCGATCTATGCCGAATTCTTAAAACACCCCATAACCGCTCGCAGTCTCAAGGCCATTCAAGCTCGCACCCATACAGATCTGCCTGTTGGCCAAGTGATGATTGGCTACAGCGACAGCAATAAAGATGGTGGAATTCTGGCAAGTCTCGTCAATCTCCGTCACGCTCAAAAGCAACTCACCCAAGTAGGAACTGCCAACGGCGTGCGGGTTCGTTTCTTCCATGGTCGCGGTGGGACCATCAGTCGTGGTGCTGGCCCTACTCACCGCTTTATTAAAGCGTTTCCAGATGACACGCTGGGTGGCGATCTCCGACTTACCGAACAAGGCGAAACCATTCCGCAAAAATATGCCCATCAAGCCACTGCAATCTATAACCTAGAACTTTTCTTGGCAGGTGTGACTCGCAAGACTCTCTCCGATCGCAAACATGAAACGACCGAACACCCCCTTGAAAAGACGTTGACGCAATTAGCCAATTGGGCCCGCGAAAGCTACACCGGCCTACTTAACACGGAAGGTTTTGTTTCCTTCTTCCGCCAAGCAACACCCATCGATGCGATTGAACAAAGTCGCATCGGCTCGCGTCCCGCCCGGCGAACAGGTAAACAATCATTGGCCGACTTGCGAGCCATTCCCTGGGTATTCAGTTGGGGACAAGCTCGCTTCTTCCTCTCAGGCTGGTATGGCGTTGGAACCGCGTTATCCAAGCTCAAAGCGACGGAACCTGAAACGTTCCAGGCGATGGCTAACACGATGACCCAATGGGCACCGCTGCATTATCTCATCTCCAACGTCGCCACGAGCCTCGCCGCCACCGACCTGGAAATCATGCGGTGTTATGCGGCGATGGTTGACGACGCCAATCTGCGCGATCGCTTTATGGATCAAATCGCAGAGGAACTCATCCTAACTCGAACTCAAATCGAGGATATCTATGGTGGGCCACTCAACCAAAAACGTCCCAACGTGCAGCGCATGATCAATTTGCGATCCGAAGGCCTAAAAGTACTTCATCATCAGCAAATTGATCTGCTACGCCTTTGGCGAAGTTATCATCGGATGCAGCAACCGCAAAACGCCGAAGCCCTTATTCCGCAATTGCTCCTAACCGTAAACGCGATTGCGTCGGGATTGGGTACTACGGGCTAATCAGTATTTACTTACTGCTGAGCAACTCAAGAATTTGCTGGTTTATCCTTTCGGTTTCCTTCGCGGCTTCATCGAGAGGTAAACCAGCTGGAATTCCGGGACGAACATGTTTGGTCGCGCTGAGCCAGGACAACTTTTGAAGATTCTGTTTCTGACTTACCAGTTCTAACAAACGTTTTCCCTTATCGCTTTTCTGGATTAAGCCTAAGTCGACTTTCCAGTAGGTAGCCAGCGGTTGTGCGATAACGAGCTGACCTTCAAAGTTGGGATGCACGCCGTCTCCTGCAAAGGTAAAGGTTGGATTCGATTCGCGTTGCTTCAGCACCGCCGCTCTCATTGCTTCATGCACATCCAACACCACCCAACCCACTTTCTGCTTGGAAAGCAACCATGTGGAATAAGCGGTTAGAACATCATCGTATCCCTCATACGGCTGACGATATTCATCGCGACCTGCTGGCAACAGACGATCTTTGATGGGCAACGCATCAAAAAATGCCGGTGTTAGATGAATGATCTTCGCTCCACTTTTCTCAACTGCGATGTGCAATCGCTCGATGCCATCTTTGAAACTTTCGAAACGATCGTCACCTAATGGATAATAAATGCCGTCGTTCATTCCATAACAGGCAATCACCAACTCTGGCTTGATTTGTTCGAGCACTCTACTCAAACGTTCATGGAGATCGGGACGTGGAAAAGCTCCCCCTGCATGCCCAGGCTCCGACAAACCTGATACCGTTTCACTCGGTAGCCCCACATTCAAAAACTCTAACTTCACTGTCGGATCTTGCAGCCGCATGGCTGTCTCCAACACAGCCACATAACCTCCTGCGTGCGTGATACTATCCCCCACAAACAACACCCGTTTCCCAATGGGTGAAATCGGTTCGTCGGCGTAACAACGACCTGTTGGTAGCGAAACCAAAACAAACAACAAAAACGATAACGCAATTTTCATGGATTACTTCCGCGCGATGAATGTTTAGAAAAGTCGGCACTGGCTCGCTGCCACGGCCACAGAATAAATCCTGCTTAAAAACGCCGTTTCTGCCAGTCAAATTTTAGGTAGGTAAAATGGTAGGAATTACTTTAGTGCTCGCAATTTCCGAGCCGTCTCTGGATCAATCGAAAACATTGTCCCATGCCGTACCCCGGGAGGCAACGAAATTTTCACATCTTTAAAGCTCTTGAAATCTTCAGTCTCGACTGCCGCATAGCGCCCCGTGTTGTATTCGTCAAAATAGACCAACCATTTTGTTCCCACTTTCAAAACGGTTGGGCCCTCCGCCCACGACCGCTTGTTGTCCGTAAAGGGCGGACTTGCTTTCTCCCATGGCCCCAGCGCTCCCCCCTTGGACCAGACGACCTTCAAGTTCTTTTCTGGCATGGGTTTGAGCGTTTCATCTTTCACAATCAAGCCGTACCGCCCCTCTGCCTTAAACAGAAAAGCATCGATCACGTTAAAGCCACCATCATAGAAGAGTTTTTTTGGTTCCCAAGCTGCGAAGTCTTTCGTCGTAGTAACATACATTCGATGATTGTAGCCATCTTCGCTGTTTTCAAGCGTTGCAGGAAAATCACCAATTCTGGTTGTCGCCCAGAACACCAAATACTGGTTCGTCGCTTGATCGAAGAAGATTTCGGGAGCCCAGGTGTTGCGAGCCTTATCATCACCCGCATTGATCGGTACATACTCTTGCTCCGACCAATTCAATAAATCTTTCGAGTGGGCTACTCCGAAGCCATCTCCGGTCCAACTTGTAGTCCACACCATGTGGTAAAGTCCGTCACCCCCGACCGTCACGCTAGGGTCGCGAGTCAACTTCCCCCCCACATTAGGTTTTAGAATGGGCTTACCCGTAGGGATTTCCTTCCAATCGAAACCATTGTCACTAAGGGCGAGAAATACGCCATCTTGTCCGTTATCACGAAAAAAGGTGAAAGCGTAGACAGGCGCAACGTTTTCGCTCGCTGAGGCTACTTGCGCCTGCAATCTCGAATTTGCAAAACTGGCAAATGTGCAGAGAAACAGACCGATTACCAAGGTTACCATCAATGCGCGTTGCTGGACCATCAATTCACCTAATTTGAATTCACTGCCTAATCGCTACGGCTCCGTTACCACTTGCAACAACGGGACCAACTCGTCCCGATTATATCAGAATACGTCTTGAACTTTCGTTGGCTAAAAGCGTAGGATAGAAAATGGATACGGGGAGATGATGTGCTCGTGGCAATTTCAATAACCGGTCCGTCCGAAGATTCAAGCGTTGAATTTTCATCAAACGTTGTATTAGGTGCTGACATGAACCTACAGTGGAAAAAGCTAACCAGCCTTGTTCTGCTGTTGCTGTTTCTAGGTCACTCGACGCTGAAGGCAGCTGCCTGCCCTTGTTGCACTTTTCATTCTCTTGTTTCGGCAGCAACCAATCATCCGACCACCACAGCCAAACCATGTTGCAACAAAGAGGCTGTTGCAAATTCCGAAGCCAAACCAGCATGTTGCTCTAAAGCAAAGCCCGCTTCAAATTCCTGCCCCATCGAACCGTCGGATTCAGAACAAAATCCAAGTGATTGCTCTTGCTGCGTAGAATCCTCACCGCTGCCTGTCGTGACACACGACATTGGTAAAGGGCTTAGTGATCATCTTCCGACCTACTTTGAGTTACCACGAGAGGCTTCCACAGCGAATGCAAGGTCTGTTGTCGTTACGAAAAACCTCTCTCCACCATCTCTCCATCGCCGCTTAGCGATGATTTCTTTCTGGCGAAATTGAACTCCTCAAAATTCAGTAATGTTCGCTTTTTCGAATTTTGAATTTTGATTTTTTGGAGTTTTCCTATGTTGACCAAGAGTATTCTCGGTTTGTTGGTTGTTTGTGGTATCGTTGGCGGAGTTGCTTTCAGCCGAACTTCATCACCTCAGTCCGTATCAAAGTCATGCTGCAGCGATTGCACTTGCAGTCCAGACGCTTGTGCTGCAGGCGACTGCGATTCAGGCTGCTGCGAAGATAAGTCGTGCTGCGTTAATGGCTGCCAAGGCGAATGCTGTGGCACCAAAGAAGCCAAAGCCACCGAGGGCTGCAGCGAAGGTAGCTGCTGCTCCAGCAAGAGCTAATGTCAGTTGCCTAGCACGTTCGTGTATGAGCTAATTGGTCCTTACTCGAACGCATGGCAGATCTAACTGCATGGTTGGTTCTATAAAGCGTCGTTTCAAATCGAAAGGTTTGAAACGACGCTGTTTTAGATGCCACGATTTTCCAAATGCGTCCAATGCGATCTTTGGCTACTCAGACTTTTCTTTCGGTAAACAACTAAGTATCGCCTGTGCATACAGCCGATGCCCAAAATCGTTGGGATGATTTAGGCCATTGCCCGTCATATCCAAAAAGTGTTTCTTCTCATTGAGCAGCGACCAAATGGAAGTCACGTCCGCAAAAGCAATCCCCTCGCCTGCAAATTTTTTCATCTCATCGCGGTACAGGTCGAACATATCACGTGGAGTGTGAACCCAATCCGAGTTCCCCAGCATGGGCGAAATGAGGATAATCTCACACTCAGAATTGTAGGCCTTAATGCGTTTGATGAGTTCTTCCAGTTGCCCGGAAAACCACTTCGGATCGCGTCGACCTACATCGTTCATACCATAGGCAACCACGATCAAATTGGGCTCTGCTTTCAAAAGATTATCCAAATCACTAACACCGTTTGCCACGCTCCAGCCTGGAACAGATCGATTGGTCAAAACAATCGGGGACACAAAGTCATGCTCAAGTTGAGCAGCGACTAACTCCGCATAACCAAATTGATTGGGGACCGCCTGTGTTGTCCCAGAAGCATCCAAGCCGGTAGAAATACTATCGCCCGAAATTGCCAAACGAATGGCCTCTCTTTTGGCAAGTCGCTCTTGGGTTTTAGGGAGCGTTCCATGGGCGAACGCTTTTTTATCTAGTACGGGTTCATCGGCTCGGCGATAGGTGATCTCTACGTTTCTATCATGAAACCAGCGACCTGGCGCATACAGCAAATTTTCATCTGGATTCCCGGCGCGGTGACGATAACTCTGCGGCGATCCAGCAGGTTTGAAAAGTTCTGAATCCGAAATGGTAGGTAACCCGCGCAAGTTCATGAATGTTAACGTTGTCCCATTATCGCTCAACGCAAAATCTTTGTTTAACTCAAACATGGTGCTACGGTTGGCAGCCCGAACGGAAAGGATCTCTTTCGCAGGAAACGCTAAACGTGCCTTACCAGGCTGGGATCCATCCCCTGTCAATAACACGCTGCTTTCGTTTCGAACAATCGTCTCACTCCAGCAATATTCGCGTAGCTTTAACGCTGAAAGATCCGCATGCACAGCCCAATGTTCTGGTGCGTTTTGTGTCAGGTCGTTATACAGAACAGCCACCCATAACTTGGCCGCATTGATTTGACCAATTTCTGAGAAATGACGACGACTTTGCGGGCCACCGCGATTCTCACCACCGAGTCTGTCTGTATCTGGGCCTGCATCGAAGCCATATTCACCAACCAGTTTTTCATAACCTCGCCGAATAGCATGCTCATTTTGTGGATCAACATAGACAGTCGGATGGAGTGTCGATTTGGCGATCCACCACCGAGGCTTTATTGGCAGCGAGGCAAACGCAGCGTCTCGAATGGCGTTTAGATTCTGCACATACTTTTCAGTGGGCCTTTTGTCGATAACATCTGATTCGCCTTGTTGCCATAAGACGCCGCGATATCGCTTAAGCCTTTCGCTCGCTTCCAACAGATTGCGATGGAGATTTCCGTTGGGCAACCACTGCTCCGAACTCGTTCCACCGTACGCTACGTTGACGAATGCAATGGGCACGTCGAAGAGATAGGCGAGTTCATCTCCCACAATCGGCCAAATGGAACCATCTTTTGTCCCATCAACTACTGGCTGAGGGTCATGCGCAATTCGCCATCCTTTTGTATCCCGGTCCCAACAGACGACACGCTGTTGCGGGTCTTTGACTTGGAATAATTTGTCGTTGCAGTTCGTGGCATACGATTGGCCTGCGATTACAAAGACTTCACCTACACCAAACTCGTCGCTCTTGACTTCAGCAACCACAGCATTCTTGTTGAGCAATCGCAGCGTCGCGGAATACCAGCCTCCTGCGGCAACTTCGACCACACCGGAAACCTTCCCCTCAACACGCTGCACCGAAATAGACTCCCAGGGCTGTGCTGCTTGATCACTTAAGCGTGTGATCTGTACCAAAGCTGTATCAAATTCGGTGATACTCGTTTTCGCTTCTAACAGAACTCGCGCAAAGCCTTTAACAGGTCCAGCGGCCCTATTCACATAATCAAGTTGCGGCACCCAATATTCTCTTTGAATGACCTCGTATTTTTGCGGCCTGACCCAAGTCAACGTTTCGTCGGCTGAAGTAGACTGCACCCAACCACATAAGCAAGCGACAACTCCAAAGATGAGCCCGTGGATCTGTTTCTGCATATTCGCGTTCCCTTATCTTGCGACTGGAGCAGGATTCATTCATCATTTTGCTTCCCACCCATTTTTCTCCACCGTTCGGTAGGCACGATATGCTGCATTTCGCACCTCTCGTGGCGTAACCAACAATGATTCGACGTGCAAGCCTGTAGGATTCCCACCATGTCATTAGCTCGACTGTCACTTGTAATAATTTGCGCGGTCATCTTGGGCGTAGGAATAACCCACGTTGGTCACGCGCAACAACAAGAGCCAAATTTAGACGAGTCGGGCTTTCGCCCGCTGTTTAACGGGAAGGATCTGGAAGGCTGGCAGGGGGCTGTCGATGGCTATTTTGTAGAGAATGGGGAACTGGTCTGCAAGCAAGGATCAGGGGGAGTTCTATTCACTACAGAAGAATTTGCTGATTTTGAAGCCCGTTTGGAGTTCTTGTTGCCCCCTGGTGGAAATAATGGCCTAGCTCTCCGTTATCCTGGGCAAGGCCGCGCTTCCGTGGATGCGATGTGCGAGATTCAAATTCTCGACGATGAAGCGGAGAAATATAAGGCTCTCGATCCACGACAATACACGGGGGCCGTATATGGCATGATCGCCCCACAACGCGGCCATCTACAACCCGTGGGGCAGTGGAACGAAATGCGAGTCCGCGTCGTTGGCCCCAAAATCAGCGTGCATCTCAACGGTCATACGATACTCGATGGCGATGTCTCCAAAGTTACGGAATTCAAAGATAACCAAGCTCATCCAGGTAAAGATCGCACCCAAGGTTATTTCGGTTTTGCGGGACATGATGATCCGGTACGATTTCGCAACATTCGCATCAAGCCACTCCCGAAGTTTGAACTGTGCAGCTTTTCATTAGATGTCACCATTCCCATCGGCCATCGCTGCATGGGCATTCTGCCTCAGAAATCGAAAAGCGTAACCGACCCTTTGCTGGCCCATGGCTTCGCATTGTTTGGAGCAGAGAAACCTATCGCCATCGTCGCCGTCGATTGGTGTGAAATCCGCAATGGTTCCTATGATCTATGGCGTGATACCATCGCCAAAGCTTTAGGTACTACTCGGGAAAGAGTTCTAGTTTCGTCTCTGCATCAGCATGACGCGCCAGTGGTCGATCACGATGCCGCTCGATTGCTGGATGAAGTAGGACTAACTAATGAGCTTTTTGACGCTGAGTTTCATGCAGATGTGTTGAGGCGATTGAGCGAAACGATTCGTGTTTCAGCAACACGCCGCATCCCAGTAACTCATTTTGGTTATGCCGAAACCAAGGTGGTTGATGTCGCATCCAACCGCCGGATGGTGGAGCCCAATGGAAAGGTACATTTTTCCAGAGGTAGTAGCAGTGGAAAGGAAGCCATCTTCAAGCAGGCTCCAGCGGGATTGATCGATGAGAAGTTGCGTACGCTGAGCTTTTGGAATGGTGATCAATGTCTCCTCGAATACCATGCTTATGCAACACACCCGATGAGTTACTATGGTCGTGGAGAAGTGACAAGCGACTTTGTAGGGTTAGCGCGACAACGCCGACAACGTGATCGCTTAGACACGCTACAGATCTACGCTTCCGGTTGCAGTGGCGATGTCACAGCGGGTAAATACAACGATGGTACACCGCAAGCTCGCGAAGAATTAACGCAAAAAATTTACGACGCCATGAAGGGTGCAACCGCTGCGACTCATCGTGTGGCCGCAGAACATGTTGCGTTTCACACTGCTCCATTGAACATACCCTATTCGTCTGACCAAAGTCTACAAAAAGAAACCTTGCTTCGAGAGTTGCAAGACTCAACTCTCCCCACGGAAAAGAGAATTCTGGCAGCCATGGGCTTGGCATCGATCGGGCGGGTAGAAAGAAAACAAGCGATCGACTTTCCCTGTTTGGATTTCGGCATAGCCAAACTAATGCTATTCCCTGGTGAGTCGTTCGTGGGTTATCAATTCATCGCACAAGAGTATTCCCCGAATGTCCCTGTCATCCCGGTCGGTTACGGAGAATGTTGGACAGGTTATATCCCTACGGATGCAGCGTTTGGGGATGGCTTTAACGAATCTTGGTTATGGGCCGGCGAGGGATCCGAATCAGCAATCCGCGAGGCCATCAAGGAGGTAACCAGTCGATAGTCAACGCTTCTCTCAGTCCGCCCCCTCTTGCCACCCCAGACAGCTCGCGATACTATTCTCTTGTATAGTAATCTACAGCCCACAGCCCATGGCAAAGAAGTGCCAGCGATGAATCTTGAGACGAACCCACAACTTGATTTAGCCTATCAGTACATCTGCAATACCAACAAGCATTTGTTTCTGACAGGTAAAGCGGGGAGTGGAAAAACGACCTTCTTGCATAAGCTTCGAGCGGCCCGCGTCAAGCGCATGGCGATTGTTGCCCCTACCGGAGTGGCCGCGATTAACGCAGGGGGAATGACCATCCATTCCTTGTTCCAAATCGCGATCGGAATGCATCTACCCGGCGTCAATCGCCAACAACCTCACGGACGATTTCGCGGCGAGAAAATTCGTATGATTCGTAGCCTTGACCTGTTGGTCATCGACGAAGTCAGTATGGTACGCGCCGATTTACTGGATGCTATTGATGAAGTGCTCAGGCGAATTCGCCAATCGGAAAAACCTTTTGGAGGTGTTCAACTCCTAATGATCGGAGACCTTCATCAGTTACCACCGGTTATCAAACCAGATGAATGGAACCTGCTGCGAAAGCACTATCCAACTCCCTATTTCTTCGGTAGCCAGGCACTCGGCAAAACCGATTATGTCGCCATCGAACTCAAACACATTTACCGCCAAGCCGACCCTGAGTTCATTGCGCTGCTAAATCAAGTCCGCGATAATTGTTTGGACGATTCAGCACTGCGGAAACTAAACAGCAGATATAAACCCGATTTTCAACCGACGCCAGAAGTTCCCTATATCACGCTTACGGCCACCAATGCGGCTGCCACCGAAATCAACTCGCAAAGCCTTATGCGTTTGCCTGGCAAGAAGAGAACATTTACAGCTCAAGTCACCGGCGACTTCCCCACTAGTAGCTTTCCCACCGAAGAAAATCTCGAACTCAAAGTGGGAGCTCAAGTGATGTTTATTCGGAATGACACCTCCGATGCGCGACTATTTTTTAACGGCAAACTCGGCTCGGTGACACGAATTACCGACGACAATATTTCGATACGCTGCCCTAATGAAAACCAAGATATTGTGTTGGAACCGGTCACTTGGGAGAACATCAAGTACACGCTCAACGAACAAACCAAATCGATTGAAGAACAAATCGTCGGTTCGTTTACTCAATACCCACTCCGCCACGCTTGGGCCATCACCATTCACAAAAGCCAGGGCCTCACCTTTGAACGCTGCATCATCGATGCTCAAGCCGCATTTGCCTCAGGACAAGTTTATGTGGCCCTGAGTCGCTGCAAGAGTTTCGAAGGAATTGTCTTGCGATCCCCCATCTTCTCCAGCAGTGTGAAGACCGATCCAGTTGTCCAAGAATTCAGCGCTGAATCGGACAGAAATGCACCAACAGAAGCCCAACTGCGGTCCGCCAAACGTGAATATCAAGCGATGACTTTACACTCGCTATTTCAATTCAACGAAATCAACGAGATCTTTCGCAAATGGGACCAACTCCGTCAAAGCCCAGCGCCAACGCTGGCACTCGATACAGAAATGACCATCAATGTCTTAAGACAGAACTTGTTCGTCGATTTGCAGGAAGTGAACGCCAAGTTCGCACCACAACTTGCGGCCTATCTCCATTCCGACGATCTCCCAGAAGAAAACGAAGCCTTGCAGACGCGACTGCGAAAAGCCTCGAAGTATTTTGTGGATAAGCTCACGCAATTCATCACTGAGACCAAGCAGATATCGATCGAATCGGGTAGCGAAGAACTTCGTGAGCAGATCTACGGGATGTTGGCGGGGCTGCGCAAGCTGTTAGCCAGCAAGAAGCTCTGTTTCGCCGCCTGCAGTGAAGGCTTTACAGCAGAACGAGTCCAACAAGCTAAGGTTGACGCCGAACTTGAGGCAGAGGAACCAGCCAAGCCTCGAGATGACGTTAACCGTATCCCTAAGGATTGCCCCCACCCTCAACTTTACGAGCTGCTTATTGCTTGGCGGCGTTCGATCTCTACCGAAAAGGACTTGATGGAACTAGACATCGTTCCCAACTTGTCCCTGAAAGAAATTGCCAGCTCATTACCGACCACCAAGGGAGAACTGAACAATATTCGCGGCATCGGTAAAGCTCGCTCTAAAAAGTATGGCGAAGATCTGATACGAATCGTTTCGGCCTACTGCCAAGAAAATCAAATCGCTTCAAAAGCCAGCTGTGCCTCACCATCGCATGCCTCGAACGTTTCCGCTCCCACGCCTTCAAAATCGCAAACGAAGAACATCACTTTGCAAATGTTTCGGGACGGGCAAACGGTAGCGGAAATTGCGAAGGCCCGAAGCCTATCTGTCTCGACCATCGAAGGGCATTTAGGCCACTTTGTAGAAATGGGGGAACTCGACATTAAACTGCTGCTGGATGAAGAGAGCTTGGGTGAAATCGCTCATTATCTCAACTCAAACCCCAACTCAATACTCAGTCAGTCCAAAGAACATTTCGGCGACAAATACAGTTATGGTCAATTGAGATTGGCCTTTGCAGCCTGGCAGAAGCTGGCAGAGTAAACCATCTAAAAGCCATGAAGCGCTAGAAGCGCTACTTCGTCAAAATGAGTTTTCCTTGTTTAGTGCGGCGCAAGCGATAAAGCTGCCCCTCGTTTTCGATCCAAATTTCATCCCCACAGCGGCACAAATCGCGAAAGCGAATGATCTTGGGCAGCCTGTCAGCTAACTCGTCCCAGTCGTTTTTCTGCACGTCCGCAGCGGAATTGTGCTCTTCTGACACAGGTCGATTTCCCGGTTTCATCTCCGAATCACTCACCCTAAACTCCTTCCAGCAAATAAGTTACGAATTTGGCCCCCAAAATCCGAACCAATTTTGGCCAATTCTTTGACACAGCCATTGTAATGATACTGAGTCTCAGTAACAATAACGAGCGAAATAAAGCAAGCGACTGGAGTCGTAATGTTCGCTCTTCACAACCGGATTTAACTCGCCTATGTCCACATGGCCAAAAGCCCCATGCGGTCAGAATCACCGAGTGAAGTGAATCGCAGAGTGCTGTAAATAACAGAGTGCTGTGAATCACTGAGTGCTGTGAATAACAGAGTGCTGTGAATAACAGAGTGATCAGATTTCCTGAGCCAGCCATCGTCCCCCGTCCCCTGCGGAACGGCCGCATGGGATTCGATCCTGGTTCATCTCAAGGAGTCTGAGCTTATGTCTCATTCTGTGTCGCCCCATAGTCCACTTCCGAAGCGATCTTTGCCCCTGTCGCGCCAGCGACTCGGCTTCACCCTGGTAGAACTTTTGGTGGTAATCGCCATCATAGGCATTCTCGTCTCGTTGCTCTTGCCTGCCATCCAAGCCGCCCGAGAAGCGGCTCGACGCATGAGCTGCAGCAACAATCTCAAGCAAATTGGACTCGCCCTACACAATTACGAGTCTTCGTACAAACGATTTCCTGTCGGCTCATGGCAAAGCAATTTCATCAGTCCGCTGGTGGCTGTCTTACCGATGTTGGAGCAAAGCAATAACTACCAACAATGGGACTTTAGCCTGAGCTATGCCAACACCTACAACGCGACCGTCGCCAATCAAAAGATTGCAACCTACCTCTGCCCTTCGATGACTCTTCCTCGCGAAGTCCCTTTCTTGCCTGCCCGAGAGACGGGAGGACCAAGTAGTTATCTGCTAAACGAAGGGACTGATGATTACATGGCCAACGCTGATGGTATTTTCGGACTCCACTGGCCTTCATTTGGCTACATCAATCCGAATCGTCGGTTCGCGGATATCACCGATGGTACGTCCACGACCTTCTTCGCAGGTGAAACGGTCTACAATTACCGAGATAGCCTCTGGCCAGCCTCTGCCGGGGCGCCATACGCTGGAACGGTTCGTTACGGAACTGCGCGATGGGTGGTCGGCTATCCGAAAATAGCCCTCGGTTCCGTGCTATTTCCATATAACGTCCATGCAGCTGCAGCCATGGGTGGCTATGCGAGCCAGCATCCAGGTGGAGCTCAATTTCTCTATGCGGATGGAAGTGTACGCTTTTTGAGTCAAACGATTGACGTGAATACGTACCGAGCTGCCGCTACACGTGCCGGTGGTGAAGTTCCTGCTGTGGAGATCAGTGAATAATGAGTACCATCATTTCGCGAATCTATAGCTTCAGCACAAAATGTCTGTCAACAGCCTTAATTGTTTACTCTCTTGGTGCGCTCGGATGCAGCCCTAGCGAACCCCGATTCGAACTCAATGGGCAAGTCACACTCGATGGAATTCCATTGGAAAACGCCACCCTTATTTTGACTCCGAAAGGCAAAGGACAAGTTGTCGCAGCCTCGGTAACGCAGGGAGTATTTTCTGTTCCTCAAACACTTGGACCAACGCTGGGAGACTATTTCGTTCGCATCAATCCACTCGACGGACATGACGATCCTGATAGCTTTGTAGCCCATACGAAAGCAGGGAAAAAGAAACAACGAATCCCCAAAATATACCAAAGCGATGGTAAACTTGTCGTTTCCGTTACAGGAACTCGAGGAGAAACGTTTCTCCTCGAGCTCTTCAGCGGTGCCACTAAGTCGCAGGGAGCCATGAATCCATGAAGTCTTGTTTCACTCAATTGTCCAAACGCCAGATTCTTGCCAAAGTTTTCACCGGCGTTTTCTTCACTACTCTTTTCAATTCCCATCTCGTAGCGTCCGACAACAGTTGGACCAGCTTTCAGAATGGTGGTCGGCTGTTGGCTACCACGCTGCCTGATACTTGGGATGCGACTGGCAAGAACATTGCCTGGAAAATTTCATTGGAAGGCTACGGTCAATCTTCGCCGGTCATTTGGAACGATCTTGTCTTCACGACATTCACCAGTGGCTCGAAGAAAGACAACTACCACGTTGCCGCTTATGGACTTAAGGATGGAGCGAAGCTCTGGCAACAGGACTTCGTCAATCCCACACCGGAAGAGAACAACAGCTACGTCAGCCGCGCTGCTCCGACACCGGTCGTCGACGAACAAGGCGTCTATGTTAGTTTCGAAGGTGGCATCCTAGTCGCTCTAACTGCCGATGGCAAAGTTCGTTGGCAACATAATCTCGTTGAAAAGTTTGGCCCCAT
The DNA here is from genome assembly GCA_017303505.1 of Planctomycetota bacterium. Classification (GTDB taxonomy): domain Bacteria; phylum Planctomycetota; class Planctomycetia; order Pirellulales; family Pirellulaceae; genus JAFLCP01. Next base: position 19,725 of record JAFLCP010000050.1, read on the forward strand.
CAAAGCCCGACACGGACTGGCAGCTTCACTCGAACAAGACAAGGAACATCTTTACGTTTGGGTCGAACGTGAAGAAAGTCCTTACATCTTGGCATTGAAGAAAGCGACCGGAGAGGTCGTGTGGAATTCGCCAGGTGTTGGCGCAACTAGCTGGAGCAGCCCGCGCATTTTGACCGTCGCCGGCAAACAGCAATTGGTATGTAGTGCTAGTGGTAAGATCGCCGGTTATGACCTCGCGACAGGAAGCAAACTCTGGGATTTCTCGGACGTGGCTAACAACACGACTTGCACTCCTATTCCCGTTGGTGACGGTCTGTTTGTCATCGGTGCATCGGACGGTCGCGGGGAACAAGGGGGTGGCAAAACGGCAGCCTCCAATGGCGTCATCCAAGTCAAACCAACCGACGCTGGAAAATTTGAAGTCGGATACAAATGGCGGGCCGAAAAAGCCACTTGTAGTTTTGGCAGCCCTATTGTTGCCGCCAACAAAGTTTGGATCGTAAATCGCGCGGGCGTTCTGTATCAATTGGATCTAGAGACCGGCAAGCAAATATCGGCGGAACGCATCTCCGCCGGAAGCGTTTGGGCGACACCATTGGCAACAGAAAATCGACTTTATCTATTTGGCCAAAAAGGCCTAACCAGTATCGTTGACCTTGCCAATGCAGCCGAACTCTCCACTTGCTCTACCTGGGAAGAACCCGCCGATGCCGCTCCAGCCGCAATGGGTGGTTCAGTGCTATACGCCGCAGTCTCTGCAGGCGATACGCTTTTGATTCGCAGAGGGGACGCGATCTTTGCAGTTCGCCAACCATCCAAATAAACGACAACACACCAACTTCCATAGGATCAATTACCCCATGATCAAACACAAATTTCTGTTATCACTCGCCCTTTCATCGTTATCGCTGCTTGGCACTTCAAGTCAGCTTTATGCCCATTTCCCTCACATTATCCACACGGATGATGCGAACGTTACCTTAGCCCCACTTCCCTTCCCGATCACCAGCTTTGGCGCCGCTACGATAGGCACAAAACTCTATGTTTATGGTGGTCACACAGGTGATGCACACGCCTATGTAAACGACGACCAGAACAACAAACTTCTGGTCCTCGACTTAGCCAGTGACAAACCCGAATGGACTGAGCTTGCGACCAATGAAAGGCTGCAAGGCCTTGGCATGGTTGCATACAAGAATGAAGTGATCATCGTCGGTGGATTTACGGCGCTCAACAAGAAAGGTGAGAAGCAAAACCTCAAGTCGCAAACGTATGTTCGCGCGTTTGATGTGGAAAAGAAATCCTGGCGCGACCTGCCAGCTTTACCAGAACCTCGCAGCAGCCATGACGCCGCCATCATCGGCAGCACCATTTATGTTGTCGGCGGCTGGAACATGCAAGGTGACGGCGAAACAGAGTGGCATACTACGGCCTGGTCACTAGACCTGTCGGCTGAGAATCCTGAATGGAAGAAGATTGCAGATCCTCCATTCACGCGCCGTGCAGTTGCCACGGTAGCTCATGACAACCTCCTGTTTGTTATCGGAGGCATGAATGAAAATGGTGGCCCAACCAAAGATGCAGAGTACTACGATCCTAAGTCCAATACCTGGCACGACGCCTCTGCCATCCTGGGCGAAAAGGCCATGGCTGGCTTCGGAGCCGCAGGCTGGAGTATTAATGACACACTTTTCATCACCAGCCATGAAGGAGATGTCGAACGCTGGGATGCTGCCAACAAAACTTGGGTCGCCGTCGGCAAAACCAAAGATGCCCGCTTCTTCAATCGCCTATTGCCCATCAGCAGCAAGCAACTGCTATCGATTGGTGGCGCGAATATGGAAGTAGGCAAGTACACTGAAGTCGAAGTGATTGACATCAAGTAACACTGCATTCGCCCGACAGTTCGTCTCGCGGTGAGAACGAGCAAGCACAAAAAAACTCGTAGCCCAACTTCGAAGTCGGGTTACGAGTTTTTTGTTTTGTATTAACGTAACAAAGCTTCAACCTTCGGCTGATTAGACTTGATTTATGCTTCCGCTGGGCCTGCCCCAGGAATCGACATATGTTTCGCAATATAGGCGGGCTCGCCGATTCGCTTGATCAATTCCAGTTGCAACTCTAACCAAGCCATGTGACCTTCTTCATCAACGGCAATTTTTTCGAACAACATTCGAGTCCCAATATCTCCGGCTTCCGCAGCGCGACGCGCGGCTCCCGTATAGAACTCGATGGCGTTTTTCTCATCGTCCATGTCATGTTTGAACATCTCTTGAAGACTCGCCGCCACTTTGGGCTGTTTGTCAAACAGCATTTGTGGTTCACCTTTGAGAAAGATGATTCGGTTCATAAATTCATCGGCATGCCCGATTTCTTCTTGCATTTCGCCGCGCATTTTGGTGCCCAATAAATCAAGCCCCCAATCGGCCAATACGCCAGCATGCAATTGGTATTGGTGGGCTGCGGTGAGCTCCATCGCCAATGATTTTTGTAGATCTTTCAGTACATCTGCTCGCGACATTTCTTTCTTCCTTATTGATGAACGGCTCACTCCCAGTGATTATTCGAGAATGAGAATCTCCACTTTCCTAAAATCGACTGGATGGCTTTCGGATTGCAACGAGATCGTTCCTCGATCGAGTTGCAGCATGCCATCTTTAATGATTCGCTTCGCGCTGGCGTCACCTGGGTCCAACTGCGGTTTCTGGTACTCTAACACCACTTCACCATCCACGATATGCTTAATCACGTTGTTGCCATCTACGTAGATTTCTGCCGTGACCCATTGATCACCGTGATAAGTCTTCGATTTTGAACTGGTGCAATGCCGGGTTACCAGCTTGCCATCCATTTCTACGTGAGTCCCTGGCGTACAAAGATTCAACGTTGTGCGTGGGTTCTTTCCATCTCCACCCAACAATTGCACTTCGATGGAGCATGGAAAATCTTGATCTTGCGTCATGCTCTCCGGAGTTTGGCCGTGAACCATCACGCCGCTATTGCGAATCGCCCAACTAGGCCCACCGGCAACTTGCTTATCTACAAATCGATACTCGACGCGAAAACGATACTTCGAATAAGTCCCTTCGTGAAACAAATGCCCAAAGCGCTCTTGAAACTCTGGATATGCGTCGTAGCGTACCTTGAGCAAACCATCTTCAACCCGAAAGGTATTTCCGAAATTTTCCCCGGAGGGATAGCCCCGAATCTTTGGAGTCCAGCCCGTCAAATCTTTGCCGTTAAAGAGCTGAATCCAATTCTCTTCTTTCTTCTTGGTTTCCTCTTGAGGGTCTGATGCCTGCGTTCCCGTGGCAGCAAGAAACACCAACATCAATCCAGCCAAAAACAATTGCCATTTCATGAGCAAACCATCACTTTCTTTATCATGAGAGTCGACCGCGTACCACACCATATCATACCATAATTGGCATTGAGTGTCTCAGTCCAGACTCCAAGGAATGTCGCTATGTGGGACCGTCGAAAATTTCTCACCACCTCCCTGGCTTCCGCTGTATCCGCTAGCTTGGCCTCTCGTGCTCGTTCTAGCGATCCCAACACCCACTACCTTGGGATGTCTCATGGCCAGCTGCAGGCCCTTATTGGTGACAATACAGCCCATGCGGACCACCGAGCGGGCTACAACGGGATCTGGGAACTCTTCCACAAATCCGCTTCGAGGTCCATATTTGTCCCCGGCATTGCCGGCCTCAACCTCGAACACGTCATCACGGGCGCGCCCCTAAAATCGGACGACGAGTTTTTTGAACCGCGCCGCGCTCCCATGAACTTACAGCAATTGGACTCAGATCGGGTTCAACTCCATCAACCACCAACTCCCTTAACGCACGTCGAAAGCTGGACCACTTTTCAATTCGCAGAAGAGTCTACCCTCGATATGGATTTTCGCTGCCGAATCCATTCCGGCTCTTTTCCTTACGGATATCTGGCACTCTTTTGGGCTAGTTACATCAACGCCCCAGATGATAAGTCGATGTACTTTCTTGGGACGCTGGATGGTAAGAATGAGCAATGGTTACAACTCAGTACACAAACACACAATGATCAGAGTACGGTGCGTCATAAAGACGACACGTTCGATATGCGTTATGCAGATGATGGACGTCCCGCTCTATTCAAGTCCCTTTCGCCTATGAAATTCACTGCGCCATTTTTCTATGGGAACATCGACAACCTCACTTGGTGCGTTATGTTTGATCGACACCAGGGGATACGCTTCACACACTCACCTAGCGGTGGAGGCACCAACCAAGAGCGTCGAACCTCCAACCCAGCTTGGGACTTTCAGTACGTTATCGAAAACCCCGAACTACATCGCGACTATGCATTTCGCGTTCGAACCGTACTGACACCACGTTGCTCTAGGAAAGAGATTTTAGCGAGGTTCGCTAGGTGGCAAAGCCAAGTAAAGAGCAGAGTAGATAGATTACCATCCCCATGAAGAGCCCACAGGGTACTGTCGTAATCCAAGCCAAAAAGATCTCGCCAATCATTCGCCAGCGAGCTTTGCGATTGGCCAATCCAATTCCGACCAAAGCTCCCACACTGACATGTGTGGTACTAACGGGCAAACTATGAAAGCTGGCAGTACTCACAAGCACACAGGTAATGAAGCTCGCAACGAGTCCTTCACCTGCATTCAATTCAGTAATCTTTTTTCCCAAAGTTTCCGCCACGTTCTTGGCGTCAAAAATCCCTCCCAAAAGAATCATGACAGCCACTAATCCAAAGGCAAACAAGGGATGAGCCTCTGGAATAAGCAATAAGATGGCTACCATCTTCGGTGTATCGTTGAGCCCACGTGCAAAACTTGCCGCGCCAGCGCTGGTGAAATGTAACTTATCCAACAAGCCGCTGCGACTTTCTAGTGAAATACTCGCCAAGGCTAAGAGCTTGTAAAATAGCCAAGCGATGACAATAGCGATAAGGGGACTCACCAATAAGGGAAACAAGAATCCACTCATCAGTATGTTCCATTGAACTTTTCCAGAAACAGATCCTAGTATTGTGGTTGCTAAACCACATCCAGCTATCGCGCCGGTCAATGCGTGTGTCGTTGAGACGGGAAATGCTAAGCGAGTTGCCAGAAAACTAGTGCCGGCGGCAGCCAAAGCCACAGTCGCAGCAAATGCCGGGCGTTGGACAATGGCGTCCGGTAATACGCCTCTTCCGCCGAAACTCTTGAGCAGCCCAGAGGCGATCCAAAACGAAAACAACGAACCCGCGAAAGTAAAGGCGTTACCCCACAGCAACGCCGTCTTCAAAGTGGCCGTACCACTACCATAAAGAGATGCAACTCCCTTGAAGTTTGCGTTCGCGCCGTTGGTGAAGGCAACACCGGCAACCGCCATGACCAAAACGGCAACGCCGAGCATGTTCTTTCCTATCCTTCTTAAGCAACCGAATCACTTAGCATTCGGTTTAACTTCGGCTGGCAAGTCTTTCATCGAAGCATATTCTTTCCACGAACCTTCGTAGAGGCGAACACGTGGATATCCGGCAACATGTTTCAAATAGAATCGAAGCAAGCTCCCTTCGCGGGATGTTCCGCAGTACACGATGATTTCCTTTTCTTTCGTAATGCCCGCTTTTTCCAGCTCCAACACGTTCTTATCCAATGCTTTGAATTTGTGTGTGTTATCGGTTTCCATCAACTTCGCCCAATGAAACGAAATGGCTCCAGGGATATGTCCCTTGCGCAACCACACATCATCATCGCCGATGTATTCGTTATAAGGCCGAGCATCTACGACCAAAACGTTGTCTTGTTTCTTTGCCTCTAATACTTCTTGCACGGTGGCTCCGATCTCAGGTTGAGTAACGCCTTTCACAGTGCCAATGGGATTTCCAAAATACTCTTGCGTAACAGGCAGACTTTCTTTTTGCCAACTGGCCAAGCCACCATCAACGATTCGGATGTCAGTGACACCGTACTTCTCCAAAACATAGGCAACCATACTGGTGCTGAGAATCTCATCGTTGGGCAACTTATCACCAGTGGCGTAAACGATATGTGTCTTGCCAGGTTGAACCCCAGCACGATTCAGCAATACAGTCGTAATATCTTCAGGTAGATACTGCACAGGAACTCCGAGATCGGTACCTCGCAGAGTATCAAAATTCAAGTGATGGGCTTTCGGAATGTGCCCCCGAAAATAATCTTTGTAGCCACCCCGGGTATCGATCACGATGGGGCGATTTTCGGTGGTGCTCTGCGTGATGAGCTGGTGAGCTTCTTGGGGTGAAATGACGGTAATTTCGGCGATTGCATCAACCGAGAGAATTGTCCATAAGAGTAAAAGGCCGATCGCTTTCATTTGCAACCTCTCGCAAAACCATTGCCATCCACACACAAACATGTGTTTGAGCGTACGAATGTCGCTTAGCGCTGTCAACTCCCCTCCAATCCCCAAGTTTCAACGGTAATTTCCAGCAATCTCTGCGAATAGCCTCCTGAACGCTTCCTCTTTTGACCGCCCAAAATCGGAAAAGTGAAAAAACTCTTTGACATCAGCCCGAAGTGACCTAGAGTTTCAATGGTTTATAGAAGCCTGCAAAAAATAAGGGCCATTTGATGCAGACATTCGCTTTGTTTACGGGACAAATTGTCTCCCGCACATACAACAGACTCTGTGGATTGGCAATCCAACAACACGGTAGCACAGCGGTAGAGTACGCGCTTATGGTGGGTGTTCTAGCCGGAATTATGCTCTCATCCATCAAAGCTGTCGGCACCGCGTCTACGACGACCTTTATGCAAATTGCTCAGTCCTTGGACGAAACCGAGGAAATGGCGCCGCAAGCTTGCGAGATCGAAGCCCCAACTGCAGTATCTATTCCAGCTCCCATGCAAGCCCCGTAATGGGCTGAATGGATGCTTTGACTAAATTCGCGATGTCGTGCTTTCGTGATTCACCGACCAACCCCAGCATTTCCGGGTAAGAAATCCAATGAAAAACACGTCAACAATTCGCAACTCGTTGGTCTGCATTTGCGTGATTGAAGCGTGGTCGTCTTTAAACTCCAGTCTTCAAAAACCGAGAAGACGACTCGCTGCTTTAATGGAGTCACAGAATGGAAGCGGTGCAGTCGAGTATGTCCTACTTCTCAGTCTCGTTTGTGTGGTAATTGGCGGAACAGTTCAGTCCCTTGGTTCGGCTTCCATGGGTACATTCGGCAACATCGCACGAGCATTAAAAGACTCGCCTGAGTTTGCACCTCGACTCAAGACACCTCCTTCACCTGCTCCGGTTGCAACCTCAAAAATCCCATAGACAAACAGTAAGGATTGCAATCGTAGCAGGCATCAGTCTTTACGTTTGATAAAAAACTCCGTCGCAACTTCCCTTTTCCCATTGCGATATCATGCACTTGCTTTAGCTCGTTGACTTCCCCCCTATACGTTCATCACGTCACTTACGGAATTTTATCTTGCGGCCCCTATAATCCTCTCACCGGATGGATTTTTCGACATCCGCATCGATTTGATTTTCTTTTTTGGTTTGCATCTTCGATTTTCTGACCTAGCGTTTCAATGGTTAGCTTTTCTAATCTTGACGTGGAAACTCTATGCAGACCTCAGCTCCCGTGCGATCGCAGCAATCCCAGTTGCTGAAACTTGACGGCCAAGTGCAGCGAAGTTCACGATCGCACGTATTGATGGCAAGAACATACCGTCTTTTTCGCTCCCAATCTGGTAGTACGGCAGTCGAATATGCGGTAATGCTAGGAGCCGTTTGCAGTCTACTTCTTACATCGGTTCGTGCCATCGGGAATTCATCAACGACCACGTTTGATAAGATTACAGCCGCGATAAGTAGTTCACCTGATTCTTCCGCAGCAGGTGCGTTCAAAGCCGCTCCCGATCCGGCGGGTGGTGTTAGCATACCACCAGGGTCATAGCTTCAGTGAGTATATCGCGATCCATGAAAAGTAATGCTACTCCAGCAAGAATACCTAAACGCATCGGTTTTGCTCGTCCCATGCTGTTTAGTGCATTGCTCGGTATGCTCATCTGGGTAACTAGCCCAGCTTCTCGGATCGACAACGTCTGGTCGGATTTTCTGTTGACGTGTCAAACGAGCCAGGCCGCCGGCAACGTAGTTGTCCTGGAAATTTCAGCGGAAGATGTAATTTCCCACGGCCAGGAGAGACTATCGCGAGAGTACCTAGCAGAAACCCTGCAGTGTCTCCATGGGAAAAATGTAAAACGAGTTCTTCTTGACTTCAATCTGGGTGCGGGCGTTACTCCGGACGAAGAACGAAAGCTAGATCATGCCATGGGCTTGCTTGGCCCCAGTCGACTGGCCATTGCCTACGAAAGAGACCAAACCCTTCGTACCAAACAGTCCCTGCTTAGGCACACCACCACGGTGGACGTAGCGTTTACGCCTGATTCGGATGGCCGCCTCAGAACGCTTTATCAAGATCAATTTGATTCCCAACCTAACCCTGCTGCTTGGCTACACAAAGGGACCATCGATTTTGAACCAACATTGATCGATAGGCGCATCGCTCCGGACAGTATTCCGAAGTTGACACTAAATGAATTTCATCAAGGAAAGTTTGCGAGCGACCTCTTTGCCGATAAGTTGGTTGTCATTTCGCTCGATCGCCAACTCTCCAGAATGCGATCTCAATTGCCGATTCACGGCCGAGTTGATCGCGGTACAATTATCGCAATGGCAACCGAGTCACGCATTAATGCCTATGATCAAGTTGCCGCCAACGCCAACGTATTGTCGATGATTACCAACATCATTCTCGTACTTGGCGGATATCTGGTCGGTGCTCAAGCCCCCAATGTCAGACGAGCTGTATGGGGTATCTTTTGGATTTCCACCTTCGCTATCGCTTTTTCTTGGAATTTAAGCATGTTTTACGGGGCTCCATCACGCCCTGGCACCATTCTTCTAACGTCTGCACTCGCTCTTTATGTTGCGCTTGCCTACCGTCTGAAAGTGCTCGAATTGATCGGGGGACTTCTCTCTGGCGTATTGAGTCCAGAAGAGGTCTGGCTATGGCGAGTCTACGGCGACAAAAATGCGCCTGTTGTCTTGTTCGATGCGATGGGGCATATCAAAAGAGCCAACGAACAAGCGATCGAAGCGTTTGGATTATCACCATCAGATTTTGCAACCAAGATCTCTTCTCTAGCACGAATCACCATGCCCAACTTGGGCGAACGCCGCGATACGATTGTTTGGGCTGGACCACCAAAGACCGTTTGGAAACTGGATTGGCCTAGCAATTCACTCCCCTTGGCAGCATTCAATGATGTCACGTCGCACCAAGAGGAAATCGCAAGATTACAAACACAACTCTACACAGACCCCATGACCCATGAAGCTAATCGCGCGGGTTTCGAACGTGCAATCGCAGAACTTAACGATGCAAATGACGAAACTTTTGCCATCATTTTCATGGACATGAACGGCTTCAAAGCGGTCAACGATACCTATGGGCACGACGCTGGTGACATCCTGCTAAAAGTTGCCGGGCAAAGATTCCGCAAGGTGATTGGCCCTGACGCAGTCCTGGCTAGATTGGGCGGTGACGAATTTGCAATCATCGTCCGAAACGTTCGTTGCGCCGATCAACTGCTCGATCTTCGAGACCGCCTCGAAGCCAGCTTAGACGAAAGAGTTGATATCGGCCAGTGTACCGTGAAAGTGGGAGTCGCAGCCGGATATGCTATTCGAGAGAATAACCAAGAAGAGAGTGCCAGCGTTCTTCGTCGAGCCGACCATGCAATGTACGAACGAAAAGCATTTTTGAAATCCCGCCCACCAACTTTGGCGTTGCCACAAACAGTTACATCAGCACCGGTCCTCGCTTAGGTTCGAGTATTTCAGCCTATTATCAGCGAGACTGAACTCCACGCTTCAACATCAATACCCGATTGTTGTAACTGTCAGTAATGACCAAGTGGCCTGTCGCTCGATCGACTGAAACACCATGAGGTCTAGCCAACATAAATGAGCGAGGTGGCGTACCCAATTCGCCACGCCCCTTCTTTCCATTTCCGACCAAACACTGAATCGTCCGTGTTTTGGGATCGTATTTTCGAATCACATGATTCTCGGCATCAGCAATAATCACTCCGCCGTCGATGTCGATACATAAATGTTTCGGTCCATTGAGCTGAACATCCAAAGCGGCCCCCTCTTTCAAACCATCTCCCGCCTTTCCACTTCGGTTTACTAGAGTTTCAATCATGCCTGATGGCCGAACGACTCGGAGTGCATTTCCATTTCGTTCCAATATGTAGATATTCCCTTCTTGGTCAGCAGCCGCTGCTCTTGGATCGACCAAGGGGGCATCCACTGCCCGCGTTCCATCTGCTGGAATACCTTTCTCGCCATTCCCAGCAACGACACTCACACTTCCCTTTTGAAGGTCGTACGCTAACACTTGTCGCAAATTCGCAATATGTAATGTTCTTTTGTCGGGTGAAAATGTGATGCAATAGGGTCCTTGCGCTCGAGCCAAACCCTTGTCAGTACCATAGTGCTCCAGCGAGCGTACTTCTCCTGTTATCCCCTTCCAAACTCGAATTTTTCCATTCCATGTATCGCTGATCCAAACCTCACCAGCTTCTCGGATGGCTAAATTGTGCGGCCCATGAAACAAGGCATCCAATGCCACACCATCTTGAAAAGTCTCACCCTTCTTTTCATCCCGTCCTCCCATCGCTCCCGCGACATGCTCTAGCTTACCTTGGCGATTTACCCGCAGCAGGCGATTTCCCTGCGCCATTTCTATTATCCACAACTCCCCATTATCATCGTACTCGGCAGCAAATGGTTCAAAGAGCTTAGCCTCTTTTGCGGCCACACCGACGGTTTCGTCATCCCCGCCTGCAAGAAGTACCAAGGACTCATCGCCACTCAATCCGGCAATTGGTACGCAAGCGAAAGTCATGATAAGGCAAAAGAACTTAGTAATCACTCGACTCACTCCTGGGTTCGCTTTAACACGCGTACTCGATGGTTCTCACTATCTCCAATCCAGAGACTCCCATCTTCGTCGATGAAGATTCCATGCAGTCGATTGAGTCGGCACATAAGAGGTTTCCCATCCGGTCCATCTCCTTTGGTACCATCCCCCACAACCACATCAATGACACCGGTGGTTACATTAATCTTGCGCACTGTATGACTCTCCGTGTCAGCCAAAAACACATTTCCTTCTCTATCTAAAGCGATTCCCTTCGGCCCTTTCAATGTGGCCAAAATTGCCGGTCCTCCATTACCCGTGAACCCGCTCGCGCCCGTTCCAGCGATATGGTAAATCAGCTTGGCTTTCATATCGAAACGGAAGACCTGATTACCTTCACGTGTGGCTAACCACAAATCTCCATGGCGATCAAAATCTAATGAACGAGGACCGTTCAATGGTGTTCCTTCAATTGGCGCATTGTTGGCCGTTTTCCCCGGTTTGCCAGTCCCAGCAAAAGTACTTATCGTCTGTGTCGACATATCGACCATGCGGATGACATGATTCCCGATATCGCAAATGTATAGATTTCCATCTGGGCCAAATTGAATGGAGTGTGGGTTCTTGAGTTCCGCTTTACTTGCTAGCCCGCCGTCACCCGAATACCCAGCTTTGCCTGTACCGGCAATGGTTGTGATGACTTTCTTTGTGAAATCCACTTTACGAACGACATGATTGGACATGTCAACAATGAAGAGATTTCCGTCGCGATCGAACCGAATCTCATGCGGTTGATTTAGAGTGGCTTTCAACGGATCGCCCCCATCCCCCGAATAGCCTTTTTCACCACAACCGACGATCGTTTCCAAATGTCCATCGGCGTTAATGCGCCGCACCCTTTGGCCTCCATATTCGCAAAACCAAATAAGTCCGTCGGGACCGCGTACCACACCAAACGGGTTGTTAACTTCAGCTTGCTTGGCCAACCCGCCATCCCCAACAAATCCAGCCTTTCCCGTCCCGGCAGCAGTCTCGACGATCCATTCGTCTGCAGATGCGATGTTGCACGACATCATAACGCCAAAGATCACAAACAAACTCAATTGCCTTACATTCATAGGACCACCAGCCGTTCCAAGAAACACACCGTACATGCTCATCGGCTTCCCAACCCAAACTTGGGGAACCGAGCCGAGGTTCTGATTATGACGGTTGTATTGAAATCACGGTCACTTTGCCCCCTCGAACGACGAGAAAATTGGCAAAAATCACCACATTTCATTTCCCTTTTTTT
>JAFLCP010000050.1:31984-48209 GCA_017303505.1 Planctomycetota bacterium
ACCTACATTCTAACAACCGTCAGTGTTCCCATTCCTTATGAAGTGTTTAGAGATGTCGACGCTAACCCATTCCCTCAGCCCTGAGTTCTTGACTTCCGTTGCCCCCACAGCACCGGAACATGTACTTCATGAAGTCGAGGTAGACGTAGAAAGTCTTTACGCTTCAACCAATTTGATCGAAGCACGTCGCTGCACGGAAGTGACCCAAGAATCCACTCCAGTCCCTCACGTCGAAGATGGTCCCCCTCCATTAAACGAATTGATGAAGGAGCGCGATTACTTCCGGCAAAAGGCGATTCAACAAGACGTTGAAATCTTCGAGATGCGAGCGTTGCTACAGTCCGGTAAAGGTCTCAGTAACATCCTCAATCTTCGTCCTCTGTTGGATACCTTTATGGCCGTTGTACGCGAAAAGTACAGCGCCACCAATACGGCAGTCCTTCTGAAAGACGATTTGGAAAACACCGAAGACTTCTACCGTGTCAAAGCCTTCTTTGGGCTAGAAGATCGCTTCATCCATCCAAGTGGATTGGAAGAATCGCTGCACATGTTCAAGTTCCCCAAAGACAATGGGTTGCTATGGCAGCTCATTCAACAGGGAAATGCCTTCAGCGTCCGCGATATGCAAAACGGACCGCGATTCAAACATGCCTGGAAAAAATGGAACCTTGACGTTTTGAAATCCGACGTATGGTGCCCGCTGATCAAAAGCGGTGAAGTACTTGGAATTCTCACCGTCGGTCCACGCGATGATGGCTCGCAAATTCCAGAATCCGAATACGCATTCATCCAAGAACTAGCTTCCATTGCGATCACCAACATCGACTCAACGCTCAAGTACGAAAAGAATGAACGCATCCTGAAGAACATTCAGACGTTGTACGATATCAATCAACAGATTGCCAACGTTAACGACTTCAAGAAACTTTGCATCGAAACGCTCAGCAAAGCGGTTGATGTCCTGATGACGCAGAAGGGTAACTTGATGATCTATAACAAGATCACCAAGAAACTCGAAATCCGCGTTGTCTGGGGCAACATTCCGAAGAATGTGCGCGACGAAATCAACAATGGCTTGGTCGAAACCAAGACGTTTGACCTTGGCGAAGGTGTTGCCGGACAATGCGCGAAGACGAAAAAGCCAATCCGAGTCAACGACCGCACCCAAATTCCACAAGTTGGTCAGCATGCTGTTTATTGCATCGCCAGCGTGCCAATCCTGTATGGCAACGAGTTGGAAGGTGTGATCAACATGACCAACAAGGTAGTGTTTGATGAACAAGGCAATAAGGTCCTCGATCCATTGGGCCGCTTCACTGAAGAAGACATCGGATTGCTGCTAGGTCTGGCCGACCAAGCAGCCGTGAACCTCAACAAAACACGGCTTTACAGCCAATCGATTACCGACCGTATGACGGGACTGTACAACAGCCGTTACTTCGAACAAATGTTGTTCGAAACCTTTACGGAATCGGTAACCGGTGGCAAACCGATGACGATTGCCATCTCAGATATCGATCATTTCAAGAAGTTCAACGACAGCAACGGTCATGCGGCTGGCGACGAGGTCCTAAAACACGTCTCCCGCTTGTTCTCTGAATGTGCTCGACCTGACTCGGACGACATGGTCTTCCGTTATGGTGGCGAAGAGTTCTGCATGTTGATGCCGAACACCACACCAGAAGAAGCCATGGCAGTCATTGAGAACTACCGCGCTCGTCTGGACGCAACGCCACTGGAGCACATGGGCAACACTTTGAAAGTCCAAGTTTCGGTTGGTTTGGCCACTTCGATTTTGGATGCCACCGACAGCAAACAACTCTTTGAGTTTGCCGACGAAGCATTGTACGCCTGCAAGCACAATGGCCGAAATCAAGTCCGACATTATGCGAACGGCTCAAAAATCCGGTATCAACCAAGCGGCTTAGCCGAAGTCATTGCACAAGCGTACAAATAGGCAAAAGTAGGGTGTGTAGTGTGTGTGCAGCATGTCCTTCTTGCTGCACCATCGCACACAAACAGACTCTCGCTTCTGCACAATTCAACGCCACCTACAGCTGACATGCGCAACACACAGTGGCGCTGACTCAATGCCGTGGACAACTGGTACAACCTCTCACTGGATGGTGCCGTAAACAACCGGCACATCAACTCCACGGTGTGTTACGTAAACCGATCCATCCCGCATTCCATTCAATCCACAATCGTACGCATTCGAGCGGGAAATCAATTCATCAAGGGTTTACTTCACACCCCCTACATCACTTCACTGATATCGATCAGATGAAGTTGTCTGCCGCGTTCGCTTGCTGGCGCATCGATACACACATAACGTTCATCACGGCTCACCCTCGGATGATTATCAACGCGCCATTCACCGACGTATTGCGAAGGAGAATGATAGTCACCTAAATTGATTCGCCGATTGGTCGCGATGTGGTAGAGATGAGGCGTTTGAAAACGCTCTTTACCTTTTGGATAAGTATCGTTCAGAATCCATTCGTTTTTACGAACGTAGGTAATATGGCCACCGGAGTCGAGAACCCCCTTCCCCACTTCTTCCACCACTCCCGAATCTCTATCCTGGAAAAGGAAATTCCCCCAATTCTCATTCCCTAGCCATCCTTTGGCTTGAGACAAAATATGGTCCGCATCTCGCCAAATAAAATGAGACGCATAGCCATTGGGAATTACAATTCGCAAATCACTGCCATCGAGATTTGCAGTGATGAGTCGAGTCAAATGGTTCCCCTTAGGATACGCCCAACGATGAAGCAATATAAAGCGATTTCCGGCAGGCGAAACAAGCAAATGATAGGCATGGTGCTTGGCATCAAGGGTGGGATTGATAATCTCGCCTGTCGTCGCCAGCTGATGATGGCTAAGGATCAATTCGGCTTTACCCGTTTCCAGATCAACTCGAGTAATCCCTGTTTCTTTAGGTGCCATGTTGTCGAAATGAGGATCACGAAAACCAGCGTAACCATAGCCAGGACGACAATCGGCTACTCGAGTGAAGTCACAAGACACGGCTGTCTTTCCATCAGGACAGAGCGCATAAATGGGCGAACCAATCGTTCTTTTTTCTTTGGTAACGACATCCAAGATATGGGAAACAAAACGATCGCCTTCGCGATCATTCCAAATGATGGATGATTCAGTTCCAGGAATCCACTGCAGCATACATCCCTGTTGCCAATTCCACGCTACCGATTTTCCAAGTGGAATCCAGCGATCCCCATCGGCTAGATCGATCATTCCCACTTCAATTTCATCATTCGCAGTCGGTGACCGATGCTCGAATCGAACTCGATTGCTGAGCACATATCGGTTATCGGGTGAAAACTGCAATTTGTCATAATACCCAAACCAGAAGAATCCAGCTTCATGGGTAATGATGCGCGAGGGAGGAAGTGCGTCTTTCGCTATGGTTCGATTGGCTCCTGCCATTAACGCAACGAAAGCGCCGGAAAGGGTAGTTAGAACATCTCTGCGATGAATTTTCATCTGCTAATCTCGCACTTCCTAATTCGCAATTAATTCTGCATGTTATTTAGGGTTCGAGGACCGCTGCGCTGAGCACGATGACGAATGACGATCACGATCACGAGGACGAGCACGAGCACGAATTACGAAGTACGAGCTACGAGCGGAGACCGATGGAAACAGCTCTCGAAATCCTAACCCACCAACTCATTCACAAATCGTCCTTCATTCACGGTAGGGCGTTCGGGGCGGCCCTTATGCAAATACGTCAGCGCCATATGATCCAGTCCCAGCAAATTGAGAATGGTCGCATGCAGATCGTGAACATGAACTCGCTTCTCAACCGCCCGCAATCCCAAGTCGTCGGTCGTACCGATCATCTGCCCACCACGGACTCCGCCACCAGCCATCCACATCGTGAAACCCGTTGGGTTATGATCTCGACCATTGCCTTGTTCCGACATCGGTGTCCGGCCAAACTCACCGCCCCAAATGACTAACGTGTCGTCCAACAAACCACGTTGCTTTAGATCCGTTAGCAAGCCAGCTACCGGCCAATCCATTTGTTTGCACAACGAAGTATGATTGGCCTCTATCCCCGAATGAGCATCCCACTTGCTCCCAGCGCCATGGTAAAGCTGCACAAATCGAACGCCGCTTTCAGCCATTCGCCGTGCCATCAAACAGAGCTTTCCGAAATCGGCCGTGTCCTTTTGATCCAGACCGTATAAACGCCGAGTACCTTCCGTTTCATTCGCAATATCGATAACATTCGGCGCTTCCGCTTGCATGCGAAAACCAAGTTCATAACTAGCAATGCGAGCATCAAGTTCAGACTGCGTCGGAAACTGAGTGGCAAATTCCTGATTTAGTTTACTTAAGAAGGAAAGCTTCGATATTTGTTGATTTTGCGATACACCCTCCGGCGGATTCAAATGAGGTATTGGGTCGTTTCCTTCTTGGATTCGAATCCCTTGGTACGAGGCTGGCATAAATCCAGCCCCCCAATTGCGAGGACCGTTGACCACCGAAGAACGATTATCCTGCATCACCACATAGGCAGGCATATCTTCGTTCTCCGTTCCCAGCCCGTAGCTCACCCAACTTCCCAGCGAAGGTCGACCTCCCAAAATCGAACAGGTATTCATTTGACAAACACCTGCCGAATGATTGATGCCATCCGCCCAGCAAGATCGAATCACCGCAATATCATCTGCGTGGCGGGTCAGATGAGGCAGCCAATCGGAAATCCAAATCCCACCCTCTCCATGCTGTTTCCACTTTCGTTTACACGGCAAAATGGGAGAACGCGACTCGCCCATCGATGTGATCACATCCCCAAAGCTCTCAGGCAATGATTGCCCGGCTAATTTGTTGATCAATGGTTTTGGATCAAACAAATCGATATGGCTGGGGCCACCTTCCATAAATAAGAAAATGACCCGTTTAGCTCGCGGCTTGAGCGGAGAAGTACCTTCTGCTCCGTTCGAATTTCTTTCTAAAAGCGACGCAAGCGCTATGGCTCCAAATCCTCCGCCACTACGGCACAAAAACTGACGTCGCGTCTTCGGAATCTCAACATGTCCCGCTCTCATAGCTTTCTGACTCCTAACGCACATACAAAAATTCGTTCGAGTTCAGCAATGTATGACATAAATCACGAAATGCTGCGAATCGCGGATCCAATTTTTCTTTCTTCGGTGTGGCCAGTTCAGCGTCCATTTCATTTGGCCCACTATCTTCCATCACCCCCGGCTGAGGTTCAAATCGCCAATAGCCAATGGTACTATTCAATACCGATTCGGACGTGAACAACACCTCCCCTTCAGAGAGCACACCGCGAGAATAGCGAACATCATCAATTAATCCATCGAATAACCCTTCATTATCGCCCCCACGCCCACCGATCGTAAAAGGTTCCGAACATTCCAAACCACCTACAATCGAATGTTCAACGGTAACACTTTGCATCGGTTCATCATCATTCGAAAGGTCCTTTAAGTAAAACGTCACGGAGCCTGGCCCTTCGCCAGCCAACTTCACCGCAGCGGCAACGTAGTAGGGTGTATTCAACGCCACGTTTTGATCCGAGAAAATCGCAGCTTCACCAAAGCTTCCATCTTTCTTTTTGCCGTGCATTTGCAAGACCAAAGTTTGCGGTTTGCGACGGCTACCCTTACCCGTGACCCCAAATCCCCAACCAGCTTTTGCTCCATTTCCAGACCATTTCGATACGATGGTACGAACTGTTCCTGAATCATAAATTGAGCGGAGTTGCACAAAGCCCTCCACTGTAAAATCACCCACGTTAAATCGTTCGTCGTGTCCAATTCGCATACGCGAACTAGCATCATTGGGCTTGATGGTAATCGCCAAACCGTCGCGATAAGGTATCTTGCTCTGAGCTACCTCTATCGCTTCCATCGGCTCTGAGTTTTGCTCAATGATCGCCTGCTGTTGCTTGACAAATTCAAGGGCGTAGTTCATCTCGTCGCTCGACGGTGCTCGGCCATAAACTTGACTCCACAACTTCAAGACCTTCTCGGACTCTCCACCATCTTTTGTCAGAGACTCCACTTCTTTGGCGAGAGCGCTCGCATACTGGACCAACTGCGGGCTATTAATAAGCAACAAGGATTGAACAGGAGTTGTCGTCGTGTTTCGCACCGATTCACTGGAAAAGAACAGCGGCAGATCAAACGCATCCAACAGCGGATCTCGAGCGTTCCTCATCACCCGAACATAAATTGAGCGTTTGGCAACATCTCCCATCACACCTTCGCCACCCATAGTCAGTTGAGCTGCGTTGAGTGTTGAACTCTCCGTAGTATCCAATCGCCCCTTTAGCTCACCACAGGCGGCCAATAATGAATCACGAATCTGTTCCGCGTCCAAACGTCGAACGTCACTCCGCCAGTAGTACTGGTTGAGTGGATCTTTCGATTGTTGTTCCTTCAACAATGGATGCACAGAACTTTGGCGATAGGTGGCCGACAAAACCATTTGCCGATGTAGTTTTTTCAAACTCCAACCATCATTGACAAAACGGGCCGCTAACCAATCCAAAAGCTCTGGATGAGTTGGAGCACCACCCAATCGCCCTAGATCGCTTGCATTCGGTGCTAGGCCACGCCCAAAATGGTACTGCCAAATGCGGTTAACAATGACACGTGTCGTCAAAGGATGATCGGGACGAGTTAACCACTTCGCCAACGCAGCCCGTCGTCCTGAAGAGTTCTGATCAGGCAAAGCGCTAATTTCTGCATCGCTTTCGCTGAAAATGGTCAGAAAGCCTGGCTTTAGCACCACATCTTTCTTCTTCGGCATATGGGTTTCAGGAACCTCAGTGCCCACATCCTTCACCGTCATCGCCTTCGGCAACTCTTTGGGCTTGAGATGATCGAAGGCCGCCAATTGCTTCTTCAGTGCTAATCGCTTTTCCTTCTCATCTCCCTTGATAATGTCATCCAAACGGCTGTATTCAAAATCAACTTGCCGTTCAATCAAATACGAAATCTGTTGTTCAAATCCATTGCGTTCGTGCGCCGCTTTGCGTGCAAACGATTCGGTATCGGGCGGAAAACGCCCTATCGCTTGATCCGCAGCTTTTTGACGATGGGGAGCTTCAATGGCCGCAATTTGAGCACGCAACTCTTCGGTCGCTTTCTCCCACTCCATCAACCTGGCGGAGTATTCCTGTCGAGCATCTTCGGTAGCCACGACACGATCTTCGGGAATAATGGCAGCGAAAAAGGCTTGCAATCGATAATAGTCTTTCTGCAGAATGGGATCGAATTTGTGATCGTGACATTTTGCGCATTGCATCCCCAGCCCCAAAAACACATCGCCCGTTGTATCCGTAATATCGCCGAGAATTGTATCCCACTGCGTGCGTGCATCGCGGCTGTTGTATTCGTAAATCCAATGTCGCAAAAAGCCTGTGGCAATCCACGCATCGGGTTCATTCGAGAATAGCTCGTCACCCGCGAGTTGTTCTTGCACAAACCGATTATACGGCTTGTCGCTGTTTAGAGACCGAATCACATAATCACGATACTGCCAAGCGTTGGGGCGATAATGATCGATTCGATAACCATCCGAATCCGCATACCGCACCAAATCCAACCAATGTCGTGCCCACCGCTCTCCATAATGTGGACTATTCAGCAATCGATCCACCACCTTTTCGAATGCATCCGCTGATGTATCGCTCAGAAATGTCTCAATCTCTTTCTGCGTCGGTGGCAACCCGATCAAATCGTAAGTCACTCGTCTGAGTAGACTCAAGCGATCCGCTTCGGGTGCAGGAACCAACCCCTGAGACATCATTTTCGCCAGAATGAAGCGATCGATTTCGTTTGCAGTCCAAGCAGGGACGAGGCGAGAGTCGTTGTCTGATACACTCGGTACAGCAGGTGTCGTCAATGGCTGAAACGCCCACCATTTCCGATCTTCTTCCGTAATTTTTTCCCGGGTTGTCCTCTTGATGGGTTTACCATCATCATTCGGCCAGGGTGCCCCCATGGAAACCCACTTTTCCAATATGGCTATTTCGTTTTCTGGCAGTTTGCCATCCGGTGGCATCTCATACCCTTGATACCGAACAGCTTGAATAATCAGGCTCTCATCAACTTGGTTGGGCACCACAGCCGCGCCCGACTCGCCGCCCACAAGTATGTCCGACAAATGATCGAGACGTAGGCCACCCTTTTGCTCTTTTTCACCATGACATCCCAGACATCGTTCCACTAAGAGTGGCCGAACGCTCTTCTCAAAGAATGCGTCTTGATCAGGGGCTCCCGTTTGCGCAATGAGCTCTGCAGACGTCGCCCATACGACGCCTAATGCCAGCCACATACCCCATCTTTTCAAATTCCGTTTGTCTCGCATTAGGCAAACAACTCCTTGATCGGCTGGCCATTGTCGGTAACGGGTACAGGGCGATCTCCGTCATAGAGATTCTTGGAATAATCGACTTGAACAGTTGCCAATATCGTGGCAAAAAAATCTGGCACACTGACAGGACTCGACACGATCTTCTTGGACAACTCGTCCGTTTCGCCGAAGGCGCCACGGTGCTTCAAACCACCACCCGCAAGCACGCATGAAAATGCAGAACCTTGATGCCCTCTTCCTCCACCGCTATCAAATTCAGGTGGTCGCCCAAATTCTGTCGTGATCACGATGAGCGTTTTATCGAGCAGTTTCTTTTCTTCCAGATCCATCATCAAAGTCGACAGTGCCTGGTCCATTTCTCGAATCAACTCATGTTGCTTTTCGATGCCTTGATTGTGGACATCCCACCCGGCACCATTGAGAAAATTGAGATTATGTCCAACTTCCAAGAAACGCACCCCCCGTTCTATCAAGCGACGTGCCAACAAACAGCGTTGACCAAACTCCCCTCCATACGAGTTTCGTAATGACTCAGGCTCACTCTCGAGCCGAAAGCCATTCATAAAGGAGGGACCAGAGAGTTTCAAACTTTGCCACAAAGTCTCTTCGTATTCGCTCTCTTTGCGATGAGCCCCTCGTAATTTTTGAGCTCGTTCGTTTTGAGCATACCGAAGCAAGGACTCCCGGCGTGTTTGCCGCTCAACCGTAATTCCATCAGGCCGAGTTAGTCCAGCTGGACCTTGGGTAGTATCTGTCAGGTAAAGGTAGCCAGCTTTCGCTCCTAAAAATCCTGGACCGCGGGTCACGTTGGGATAACCAATCAAAACATAAGGGGGTGCATCCTCGCTAGCTGCACCGCGTTCATGTGCGATAATCGAACCAAACGAAGGATAGGTAACAGTCCCGCCGATTGGGCGTCCTGTATGCATGCGATTGGTCGCTGCCGCATGTTCGTCGATGACATCGTGATGTACCGATCTCACCACAGTGACGCGATCCATTAAAGGAGCTAGTCGCGAGAGATGCTCGCACAATTGCACACCTGATACGGCCGTGTCGATGCTGTTGTAATACGACCCCGGCACTTTCGCTTTTGCGTCTCCTTTGCGTTTCGGATCGAATGTATCAATTTGCCCCATTCCACCGCCAAGCCAAATCGATATGACGTGTTCCGCTGAACCTCGCAAGGCTATACTGATTCGTTCGTCCGATCCAAGCAAACGCCCTGCTCCAACAGCCGTGACTGCGGCCATCGATCCCGCCAAAAAATCACGTCGGCTTTGTCCTTGAGCATTCATGTGTTCAAATCCTTAACAAATACTATGCCAACGATTTCCGGTGCCAGAGCTTAGGGCAGCCAAACAAATTCTGTCGTATTCAACAAACACCACACAACATCTTCGTAGGCTTCACGCCATTTTGGATCAAGTCGGTGATCTGCGGGTGGGCCGAGTCGCGCACGTCTTTCTAGCTCCATCATGATGGTCGTTGCTTCTGGCATCAAGTGATTGGACCAGGTCACTTTTTTCAGCGGCACAAGTGGTGCCTGCAATACGCGTTTTTCAGTTGGCAAAATTCTGTCGGCAAATCCCTCCTCAAGAACGGCAACAAAGCGTTCCGATTCTTTGGGATGAGGGAGACGCGATAAAAAGCGA
This sequence comes from Planctomycetota bacterium, assembly GCA_017303505.1. Lineage (GTDB taxonomy): Bacteria > Planctomycetota > Planctomycetia > Pirellulales > Pirellulaceae > JAFLCP01. The sequence continues at coordinate 42,022 of JAFLCP010000050.1, forward strand.
AGGTATAAGGACTCTACCAAGTCGTTCGGTGTGCGAGCTTCCATTGCCAGCCGCGAGAGCTCGCTATCACTAGCAGCTCGAGTCATCCAGCTGGCAACAATTCCATTGGCCAAAACACCAGGTTGCAGAACATTTGGGTCTAACTCCCGATCAGTACGAGGCGACTGACGAGCCCCTATCCATCCGAACGACTCCAACAGTGTGACAACCGCTTGTGCCTTTGGCAAATTCAAACTGGGGCGGTCACGTTCATTGGCCAAACTAGGAAACATCCATGCTCGAGTAGGAACACCCAACGAGATACGATTATCGGCCGCACGTCGACCATCGGGATCAAAGGTCAACTCTTCAACGTCTAGCACAGCACCACTCGCACTCACCATAGAATCAAGCACTTGCTCAGCCGTCATTCGACGTTCGACAGGCGAAGTGAATAGGCGATGGGCGGGCTTGTCATCTTCTGGCTTAGGTCGCGATACGCGTTGATACGTTTTTGAATTCAGTATCAAGCGTTCGATATGCTTCACATCGTAACCACTTTGAACGAACTCCCACGCCAACCACTCGAGCAATTCCGGGTGACTTGGGCGATTCCCCTCCCAATCGTGTGGCGGCTCGACTAACCCGATGCCAATAAGTTTTCGCCAAATGCGATTGACGACCACTTTCGCAAAGCGTTCGTTTTGAACGCACGTAACAAGATACGCCAACATCGCGCGGCTATCCTTACCTGTCTTTTCGTCAGCGGCGGCTCTATCCGACCAGCCTTCTGCCATCATTTCTGCAAATGGCCAAATCGGTTCCACCATTTCGTCAGGTTTCAATGTCGCTTTGATCAATGCGGCTCTTTGTTGTTTTTCGAAGAAGGCCGCTGGAACTCGACTTGTCTTGGGAACCACTCCTCCTTTTCGCTCGAGCATCGAAGCCAGAGAGAAGAGATCTTTTTGTGTCGTGCTATGGTAGGGTGAATCGTGACATCGAGCGCATTGGAGTTCTACACCCAAAAAAGCCCCTGCCAAAATCTGTGCCTTCGTTGCGAAGGGGGCATCATTTTCAGCTGCGATTCCAAATCCTGCAGCCCCACCTGTATGCGGGTTGCCACGCATCAAAATTAACTCGGTTACCCAACGATCCAGTGGTTTCTCGTCTGTCAAAGCATCATGCAAAAACCAACGAAATGGTCCCGTGCTGTTAAGCGAAGCGTTTATAAGTGTTGGATTCTCCGCCAGTACATCTTGCCAGTAGGGCATCCATTGATCTGCCCAGCGAGCGTCCGCGAGAAGACGATCAATCGCCACAGTTCGTTTCGTAGACGATGCATCGGCGAGGAATTCACGCAGTTCACGTTCTGATGGTGGAACCCCTACAACATCCAGAGAAACCTTGCGCAGAAAACTGGCATCATCCAATACTGGAGTGAAGTTGAGCTGTTCTTCCGTCAAGGAAGCATCTGGCCACACCGCCCCGTTGGCAATCCAATCCTTCAAATTTGCAATATGTTCCGGTTCTAAGCCTTCTCCATGAGGTGGCATTCGCTCCACTTCATCTTGTGTTGTAATCCGCCGCCAGAGTTCGCTCTCCTCAAGACTTCCTGGCGTCACACCCGGTAACCCAGAGTTTCCGCCTGTCAAAAGCGATTCACGGTCATTTAATTGAAATCCACCCAACGACCGTTGACCGTGGCAACGTACACAATGCTCTTGCAGTATGTTGCCCACCTTGCGCTGAAATTCACTGGCTTCCTGTGCGTCGCTTAACTTCGACCGAGCTCGCACTTGATTAACACGTTGCTCGATGAAATGATCGATAGAAAGTTCCGTGACTTCATCCAGTTGAAGCTTTTTTCTAAGTTCGTCTATTTTGTTCCTGGCAATTTTCGTTGACTCGGAATGTCGCACATTCCAATATTCTCTTTGAGACTCAGCTAACATCCTTCGGCGCGCAATATCAAACCGCAGCATCTTTTGTTGAACATCTTTGAGGTAAGGTTCAACGCAATCATCAATGAGCGGAATTTCAATACCATGGAGTGGATCGCTGCTCAGCAAGCGAAATTGTGATGTCCCTTCCAATTCAATCGCAACCAACAGTTCACCTGTATCTGGCCGATGTCCCTTTCCTCCCACCATTGTTTCCAGAATAAAACGTTGGATTCCAGAATCGGCGATATTGAGGTCAACGATAACTTCTTGCTGTCGATAACCGGGTAATCGGACACCTTCGCGTACCGCTTCGGGTAAAGGAGTGATCGGTTCCTCACCGCTGGGTGAGCCTGTTAATGGCTGTGTCCGAGCGATAAGAATCTGATCGCACCACAACCGCGATAAGCCACGAGCTCGGACTAATATCTTGTGATTCCCAGCGGGGAGTTTTACATCGGCAGCCAACCTCGCTACGAGAGGAACATTCCAATGATCGCGAATCCCCCAGTCATCGAAAGCCAGTGGTAAACGATCGAGAAGAAACGCTTCAAGTTCCGGATAGTGAAGCGATGCGGGAGGCATCTTTTCGTCTTCGACCAGCCATCGTTGATGCGAGACCAGTTTTTCGTGTAGCGATAGCGCGACCCTGTTCGCAGGAATGATACCAACGTCGGGAGCGGTTTCTGGCACAGCTAACATAGCGGGCCCTTCTCGTCGATATCGCCCTTTCATCAAATCGTTACTGGCGATCCCTCGATGAATGGCAACAGCATCCATGAAGCCAGCAAAACTATTGGCAGCTGAGCCACCTTGCGATCCACCGATCCAAAGTTCGTCATCATCAACGATCGGAGCTAACTTTGTCGGACCTCCCATATCCCATTGGCCACTCACAGCTTTTCCATCCAGCCATGCTCGAATCGATTCCGGTTCTCCGAAGCGATAGGTGACCGCAACATGATGCCACCCACTGGCTGCCTCAAAGCCTTCTTTAGATGTCCAACGATGCCAATGCCCGGTTTTGGATTCTTTGGGATCAGTGGCAAAGAGAAAATTGATACATCCCTTGCCTCCTTGTTGCCGAATACGCAATGCCCAGTTTTGATTGTCAGCTGAAAAGCCTTTGTTGCCCGTTCGACCTTTGCCAACAATCACATGATGCTCATGAGCTTCGAGATCCGTAATCCTGATCCACGCCTCGAGCGTAATGGCATCTCCATTTTGAAAATCATATTTGCTTCCCGGACCTGGATCTTGGATCTTCAAATGGGAACCATCACCGGGCAAGCGAACTGCTGTGTTATTCGCTTCGAAGTCAGGAAACTGCGGCGATCTCGGACCGGGTTGATCTCTTTCGACCGAACCATGTACGGCAAAGTTATTGGTATCTTCCGTTCCAAAATCCCATTTGGCCACCAGCTCCAGCGCGGAAGATGGCTCGTTCGATATTGCTGCTGAAACATCTGTGGATTGTGCTACGACTAGCTTCGGAGTGAGGAGCATTAGCGCGCAAAGTAGCAGCAGTTTCCGAGCAAGCTCAGAGGTTGCGAAGATAAAGTTCGGTAATAAAGAACAACCCATGGGGACTGGTCGTTAAAGGGTAGGAAGTACAAGAAGATGCAACGAACTGGCAGGACTGTTCATTATCGCTAATTTCTCGGATGGATGCCACCGTTTCTACGCTGACATCGCTCATTTTGAAAACATTGGAAAGATAGGCAAATCGGAACGGATTTTGGCATAATTTGTGCTAATTGGCACGATTTTTTCGGGTTGATTTTTGCGAATTCTGTTGAAGGCGGACTTCGCGAACTGGTAGCCTACACCTCTCGCCTGCGTTTGCCCTTCCCCATCTGAATCTCCCGTCCCCTCCCCTGCCCCTCGTCGTTCAATTGAACCGTTCCAAGGTTGCAACGAGACATGCTTCGCTTTTTTAACGCCCCGCCATCGCATCATCCATCTTTTCATCGTGGCCCCATTAAGTCTAACGCTGCGACACGTAGAGAATTTTTGCGAGTAGGAGCCTTGGGCGGAACAGGCCTAGGTCTTAGCCAACTTCTTCAGTTGCAGGCTCGAGGGAACTTTGAACCTTCTTTATTGAAAGATAGGTCAGTCATTTTTCTTTTTATGCATGGAGGGCCATCGCAGTATGAAACCTTCGATCCAAAGATGGAGGCCCCTACTAGTATTCGAAGTATGACCGGTGAGATTCCGACTTCGATTCCTGGTGTGACGTTTGGCAGTACGTTTGAGCAACTGGCCAAGCGAGCTCATTTGTTCAACATTGTTCGATCATTCGTAACGGGTGATGGGAATCATGATATTAAACCCATCATGAGTGATCGCACTCTTCGCGCGAATATGGGTTCGATTTATTCTCGCATCGCTGGGCCGACTCGCACGGAAACCGCGATGCCCACGAACGTGACTCTGTTTCCCAGAGCGGTTCGAGAGCAAGCGGGGCCAGCGATTAAGAGTTTCGGAGATTTCGAATCTGCTGGACCTTTAGGTGCAGCTTATTCACCATTTGTGCCGGGGGCTGGTGCCAACCTACAACAAGATTTGCGTTTGAACATTCCGCAATCTCGTCTCGAAGATCGCAAGGCACTATTGGCACAACTCGATTCGCTCAAGCGACTAGCGGATGCCTCGCCGTCGGTGGCGGGAACTACGGCCCTGCAGAACCAAGCTTTTGAAACATTAGTAAGTGGCGTGGCGCAAGCTTTCGATCTTTCGGAAGAAGATCCACAGCTGATTGAAAAGTATGATACGGAGAAGCGGGCCCAGATCGAGAAAATCGATAAGAAGTGGAATAATCATCCTCACTACACCGACCATGGAGCTTCGATTGGTAAGCTGTTACTTTTAGCGCGTCGGCTTTGTGAACGGGGAGCTGGGTTTGTCACAGTTACGACGAGTTTTGTGTGGGATATGCACGCGGACATCAACAACGCTCCCATGCGTGAGGGGATGGGATATGTGGGCGCACCTTTTGATCATGCCGTTGCGACCTTGATCGATGACATGGAAGCCCGCGGTCTTCGCGACAAAATTCTATTGGTTTGCTGTGGCGAAATGGGACGTACGCCGAAAGTCAATCCTGGTGGTGGACGAGATCATTGGGGTGAGATAGCCCCATTGCTTCTCTATGGAGGTGGTTTACCGTCGGGACATGTTGTCGGTCAATCCAATCGTGAAGGGTCAGCACCTTCTTCTGATCCCATTCGAATCCCCGATTTGATTGCCACCATCATGGATTCACTGTTTTATTTGGATCAAGTTCGTTTGCAGCGTGGTTTACCGCGAACTGTCATCGACGCCGCTTCACAAGGCACTCCTATCCGTTGGTAAGAACTCGCTGGAATCACGACCGCGCAGCAGTCTCGTTTAACCCGTATGCCGAAGGCTAGGTGCGTTGGATTGACCATCTTGCACGACCACTATTGCGCGTTTGATATCACATCAGGCGCTGGCCCTAGCCTGCGGGAGCGTTTAACCCGTATGCCGTAGGCTAGGTGCGTTGGACTGGCCATCTTGCGCGACTTGCTATGGCGCGTTTGACATCACTTCAGGCGCTGGCCCTAGCCTACGGCATCGTTTAACCCGTACGCCGAAGGCTAGGTGCGTTGGATTGACCATCTTGCACCACCACTATGGCGCGTTTGATATCACATCAGGCGCTGGCCGTAGCCTACGGCATCGTTTAACCCGTATGCCGAAGGCTAGGTGTGTTGGATTCGCCATCTTGCACCACCACTATGGCGCGTTTGATATCACATCAGGCGCTGGCCGTAGCCTACGGCATCGTTTAACCCGTATGCCGTAGGCTAGGTGCGTTGGACTGGCCATCTTGCACCACCACTATGGCGCGTTTGATATCACATCAGGCGCTGGCCCTAGCCTACGGCATCGTTTAACCCGTATGCCGTAGGCTAGGTGAGTTGGATTCGCCATCTTGCACGACCACTAGTGCGAGTTTGACATCACATCAGGCGTTGGAACGAGGTGGCGAAAAGATAGAGAGTCCCGCACGGCCTAGCCTTCGGCATCGTTTAACCCGTATGCCGAAGGCTAGGTGCGTTGGACTGGCCATCTTGCACGACCACTAGTGCGCGTTTGATATCACATCAGGCGCTGCGGACGAGGTGTCAAAAAGATAGAGAGTCTAATCCGGCCTAGCCTACGGCGTACGGGTTAAACAAGCGCGTAGGCTAGGTGCGTTGGATTCGCCATCTTGCACGACCACTAGTGCGCGTTTGATATCAC
>JAFLCP010000051.1 GCA_017303505.1 Planctomycetota bacterium
TTTCACCAGCATCTGCTGTTCCCCAGACGCGATTGGTTTGTTCGCGTTGGAGTACCATGTGATCGCTGAATACGTTCGGGACTTTAACATCTGCCAGTGCAACCGACGCATTGAGTGCTCCAAGCACCATGGCGCAACCTGCCAACCAGCGTTGGCTTTTCCAGAATGTTCTCATGCTGTTTTCTTTCGGAGAGTGTGAGGAAGGATGGAAAAGGAGGGGAACGCTCAGGTTACAGCGTTTCCGAATCAGCAGATTTTAATGCCAAACAGGGCACGAGCCAACTAACCTATCGCAATTCCACGACGAAACTGATGGATCGTGCTACAATGCGTCGACGCAGTTCGAACTGCACTCGCCTCACGATACTCCCAGTTTTTCCCGCCTAAGGTGTTCTAGTGATGAATCGAGTTCTCTTTTCTTGCGCTACCACTCTCTTGGCTGTAGTGGCTTTTGTCTTCTTTGAAAGCGATTCCCTATCCGCACAAGATGTACGCAAAATCCCTGTCAACCGCGATACTTGGCTTTCCAGTGTCCAGCAGGAACGGCTGGGATCAAACGGAGGAGCAGCTAGGCTGAAATTAAAGTCGTATCAGGAAATGTCCATCGTTGATTTCGACGCCAGTTCCTTGAAGGGTCGCGTCATTGAAAAGGCCTACTTGCATCTGAATGTGGTCGACAAAAAACGATTATTGCGGCTGACCACCAGCAGTATTTCGGCGGAGTGGTTCGAAGGAAATGCCACCGGCTATGGACAAGAAGAAGGGGCTTCGACGTTTCAATTTCGGCAATTGCCGGATGTTCCATGGTCTTACCCGAACAGCGATTTTACATCCGTCATATTGGGAAGTGGTAATTCTTGGTGGGGTTCGTTTGAGCCTACTGATGTTGATGAAAAGGGATGGCAAAAAGTTGAAGTCTCGCCGCAGGTCATCGCGGCGCGAATAGCAGGACTAAGCCATGGCTTCTTGATTTTTGATGACGTTGGATCGGAGTGGAAAAGAACTGGGGATAAATTTGAAGTTTTCCCATTTCCTAATCGCTACATCTATAGCCGACAACAAAATGCAAGTGTCGCGCCGTATTTCACCATTCAAGTAGGGGCAGAAGACCGACAAGCTCCCCAGAAGCCAACTGGTTTGGTATCGGATTCGGCGGAATTACCTGCAGGCGAAGCAATCGTTCGTTGGAAAACACCTAGCGATATTGGACCGGGCGGGCCACTCGGCTTTGAAGTGCATATCGATAATCGGCGTGTCCCATTGTATTTGGTTCCAAAGGGTGACCTTGCGGATCAAATGGTGGAGATGCATGTGCGTGATCTTGGGCTTGAATCAGGTCGAAGTCATCTGTTGACTGTGGCTGCGATAGACCGTGCTGGTAATGTCGGTGAAGCGGCCACGTTGAATTTTGAGGTTTCGAAATTGGAAGCTTGGCAGCCTCAACGATCGCTCAGTACATCCCTGCAAAATATTGCTGGCTCTAGCGATCAAAAATCGGCGAAATGGCCACGGCTAGGTAATTTTGAGTTCACGATACTGGATGAACTCGACAAGCTCAATCTTAAAGATGGAAAGTTGTTGTCGACGCGAGATGAGAACTATGAAATCAGCAATCATTTATGGGCGGCTCTAAATCAATCTTTGACTTTAGTAGGTGCTAAGAAAGAATGGATTGCCTTTCAGGTTGTGTTGAAAGGAAATGTCACTGCGAATTTGTCCGCGAGCCTAATGCTTGAAGCTTCGAAACAAGAAATTCCATTGAATGTGGGAAGGTATGCGCCCATCTCACAAGGTGGCGCCTTGATCGGTGATCCGATCGTTCCCGTATCGAGATGGAAAGCGGGGAGCTCTTTGGATAATCAGACCGCTAATTACTCTTGTTTTCATGTGGAAATGCACATTCCAGCCGCACTGGCTCCAGGCAAGCATGCGGCCACTTTGAAGTTGAGTTTGGGTAGTGATGCGGTGGCCATCAAGACTCAGCTTCAAGTTTGGGATTTAGAGATACCCAATAAGCTGAGCTTCTTGCCGGAGATGAATTCCTATGGACTTCCGGCTAATGAACTCGACTACTATCGCTTAGCTCATCGTCATCGAACGGTGCTTAATCGACTCCCTTATTACCATAACGGACGAGTGAGTGAAGGTTGTGCGCCAGAATGGAATGGATCCAAAATGGATTGGTCTAGTTGGGATAAGCGATTTTCGCCTTTGCTTACTGGACAAGCTTTTGCGGACTTAGAGCGGGGCGGCGTACCGATTGAGTGTTTTTACTTGCCACTATTTGAGAATTGGCCGATCCCGATCGAGCCCAATTACAAAGAAAGTTATTGGGCGGATGATGCGTTAAACGCTTCGTATCGCAAGCAGTTTGAGCTTGCCTCCCAAGAAATTGCCACTCATGTCAAGGAAAAGAAGTGGCAAGAAACGATTTTCCACTTTTACCTGAATGGTAAGAATAATTTCAAGGAACGCGGGTGGTCTCGAAGTACCTCTCCGTGGATCTTGGATGAGCCGTCGCATTATCAAGATTTTGACGCACTGCGCTGGTTCGGTGAAGCATTTCAACACGGAACTCAGGGAGTTGGTGCGAAGAATGTTGTTTTTCGAACCGATGTATCTCGGCCTGAATGGCAACGCGAAGTATTGGATGGTCTAGTTGGTTATGCGGTAGTGAGTTCCGCTGTCCGGCGGTATCCACGACATGTCTTGGACCGAGCTCAAAATAATGGTGAATTAGTCGTAGAGTATGGGACATCGAATCGACTCGATCAATCTAATATTCAGCCGGAGGCGTGGTGTGTGGACGCGTGGTCGATGGGGCTTAATGGCGTTTTGCCGTGGCAAACCATTGGGAACGCTGAATCATGGAAGAGCGGTGATGAGTTGGCTTTGTTTTATCCCGATCCAGAGTCAGACTCTGCTCCGCCGATTCCTAGTATTCGTTTGAAAGCGTATCGTCGCGGGCAACAGGATATTGAGTATCTGGAGCTTCTGTGTCAGCGGCTGAAGGCTCCACGCTGGAGAGTTGGCGGTTGGGTTCGGCAGTCGATGGACTGGAGTTCTGTGCGCGAAGGGACAGGAATTCAGGATGCAGAGGATGCGGGACGCGTCAAATACAACAACTTGAATCCGCAAGATTTTGCCAACCTGCGCCGCATAGTGGCCGAGTCCATTCAGTTAACACCGAACGGTTGATTGGAGCGGTGAATCGGCAAAGTCTTCGCTTTTGTTAGATTCGATTTTGCCGATCACGCCGTTTTTCCCCATCAAGTAAGGGGAGAAACGGTGCCGAAGGACTCGAATTAGGGGAATTCGTTTCGCTAGTTCGAAAGTACCGTTGTAATGCTTCGCGTTAGCGGTTATTGTCTTAGTCGGTCGAGTCCGCGAAACTATCAGTATCTTGGTTCTATGTAGCCCTGCCTGCTGCTCCGTTCGTGTAGATCTACCAGGCGAAACCCGCCTTGTATTGGGTTCTTTCTTTCTAACCCGGGAAGTTTTTGAAAGTTGGGTTAGGCAGCATTTCGATGCAGGAGTTACCCTGATGGGTACGAAGTTGTACGTTGGCAATCTTCCTTACAGTATTACAGATGCCAAGTTGGAAGAACTGTTCTCCCAGTTTGGTAATGTGCGCAGTGCACAGGTCGTTAAGGATCGTGACACTGGTCGCAGCAAAGGTTTTGGTTTCGTAGAGATGGAAGATTCCAACGATGCGAATTCAGCAATCAACGCGTTGAACGAAAAGGATCACGAAGGTCGTCCTTTGACTGTCAACGAAGCACGCCCACGAGAAGATCGTGGTGGTGGCGGCGGCGGTGGCGGTGGATACCGCGGTGGAAACCGTGGTGGTTCAGGCGGTGGCGGTGGTGGTCGCGGCGGTTACGATCGTCGATACTAATCCAACTCGCGATTTAAAGTCATCATAAATACCAAGCGGCTGGTTGTTCCTAAAACAACCAGCCGCTTTTTCTTTGCACGGACGTGAGGTGAGTCGACTAGGAGAGGAACCGCCAAGTCAATGGCCACGAAAAAAGCTCAGGTAAGGCGTTGATTGCACTCACCTGAGCTGGTTGATTTTATGCCGGCTCAATCCTCAATCCTCAAGCCTCTAGTCTCAATCCTCAAGCCTGTTTGTTACATTCTGCCTCGGGCGTATTCTTCGGTCGTAATGCGACCATCTCCATCGAAATCCCATTCGTTTTTAGGTGGAATGGGCATTTCTGAGTATTCGTTCGGTGTCAAAGCCCCATCGCCGTTCTTGTCGTATTTCGCAATCTGCTTGGCAGCCCATTTCAAGGTTGATTGGAATTTCGGATCGTCAGCTGAAGGCGCCGCAGCTGCTTCCGCAGGCTTAGCCGTTTCTGTGCTTGCTGGAGCCGGTGTGGCGGGTGCAGCAGCAGTTGTCTCCGGTTTTGGCTCGCCATTGGTTGGGGCTGGTGTGGGTGAGCCTGCAGGCTCTGCTGGGCCTCGCGAATCACGGCGGCTGGAAGATGCCATGCTAGAGCTGGAGCGACTTGAGCCACCCGATCGCGTTGCGCCGTTCGCGATGGCCTTGCGAACTTCTATTGTGGTGATGAAGCCATCGGTGTTGAGATCGAATTTGGCGAAATCGGTAACGGTTCCTTCGTCCCAATTGGCTGCGAATTCGGCCATCGAAATTTGGCCATCCGTGTCTTTATCGTCGCGGGTAAACCAGTCAGGTTTGCCACTTTCTTTGTCGGTTTTTTCGCGGGTCGACATTTGACGCAGTGACTTGGGGCGTTCTTTTTCTCCGCTTCCTTCCCCTTCGCCACCTCGATCGCCGCCGCGGTCATCACCACGATCTCCACCGCGATCTCCGCCACCTTCACCACCTCCGCCAAAACTCATCATGCCGCCACCGCCCATGCCACCCATGAACATCATGCCGCGATCTCCGCCGCGACGTGAGTCTCCGTTGTCTTGCCCGGAGGAGCCTTGTTGTTGCTGTTCTTCGGCAATACGTCGCTTGGCATAGCGAACCGCAAGTTCCTCTTTGCTCAATTTGCCATCGCCATTGCGATCGAACTGCATCGGATCGTCACCCCAGCGTCCACCCCCGATCTCCTCAGCGGAGAGGAAGCCATCTTGGTTCCGATCATAGCGGCCCATTCGATCTTCAGCTTCGCGCAAGTCGCGAGTTGTTACGGCAACAGCCGGTTCGCCGCCACCCTGTGAGCCAAAGCCCCTCACCGAGCCAGCGGGTTTTTCAATGCCGAAAGTAGGGACCAGGGGTTTGGGGGCAGAGGGTTCACTCTCCGTTGGTGGGCTGCCACCGAAACTTCCACCAAATCCGCCACCACCCATTCGTTCTTGGCGCATTCGTTCGAATTCACCCGCCACGGTTTCGAGTGGAATCGGCTTTGATAAGTCGATTTTGGGGTTCGATTGGGCCATACGTTGTAGGAAGAAACCGGCGGGACCTGAAGTTTCATCTGGATCGAGCATCTTGTTGCCGTTGCGGTCGAAGCGAGCAAGCATGGCGCTGGGGTCAAAGCCACCCATGCCACCTCCCATCATGCTGCCTCCCATCATTCCGCCGCCCATCATTCCACCTCCCATGGGTGGACCGCCCATCATGCTGCCCCCTGGGCCTCCCATCATCATCATGCCGCGGCCTCCAAAATCGCCACGACCACCCCAGTCGCCACGACCACCTCGATCACCTCCGCGGTCGCCTCGGTCTCCACGTCCACCCTCTGGCGGTTGGGCCAATACGGAGCTCGACACCAATACGGTGCCTACAAAAATTGGGGCTAGGGTAGACCGCAAAGCGTTTTTGAACAAAATGCTGAACTTTTGAATCCCGGATTTCATGGTCTTTCCCTGTTTTGGGGGGCTTTGGAGTCGCGATTGGCTCATTTTTAGCTTTGGCACGTTTTTGGGCGACTCCTTGATTCTACTTAAACCCTTTTCAGTGCAACAAGTTTCGTTTCTGCCCTTACAACCAAATCCTTCTTTTAAAGTCGATTTTCTTCGCTCTATCAATGCTTCTAACTGCTATTGAACACTCCCGTTACCCTGTGTTAGACTCTTCACCCTTCCAGATAGAGGCTTAACCACACTCCCAGTTGGCTTACTGCGCGGTTATTCCAGTGCAAGCCTGCGGGGAATGGGCCTAGTCCTGATCGGCTTAGTCCTAAAGTCCATCAAGTCGTTGCGTCACTTTAGCAGGACACCTACAGGGTGTTTTTTGTATAGTGTGTAACTGCGGCAGATTTCAGGAAAGTGATACTTCAAAACAGCGCACAACTTTCGTGCACAATTTATTCATGCGAAAAGGGTGATTTCGTGGGTGTTAAGAAGACGGGTAAAGGGCGTCGAAAGATTGGTCGCAAGAAGCGTCGTATGCGAGCTCGTATACGTCATCGTAAGAAGTAATCAATCCGTATTGCCAAGCGTATTCGCTTAACTCACCAATCTTGAAATCACACCTGCACGGTTGATCGAGCCGGGCAGGTGTGTCTTGTTTCGTAGGTGAGAAGCTTTCTTTTGAGCGAATGCGGACGCTGAGCGAATGCGGACGCAAAGTGCATGGGGTGTAGGCGTAGTGCCTTGCTTTCAAACAAAAAGGGTAAGTTCCCTCGGTTTGATCGTGCGCTGAATTCAGAATTGCCGCTTCAATGGATCTTCTGCGAGGTGCCGGCCGTAATCCCCGCTTTCAGGCTTTTCGTTCGAAGATCTTTTGGGATGCGAGGACAAAGCCACCCAGAGCTGGTTCGTGGATTCGAACCGCTTCCGCAATTCCCATGTTGGTTGTTGCAATTGCCTGTAGAGTGGCCTCAAACAAAATGGGCTGATTGCAGAAGTTTCCACCAGCAAGTCCGAGGATAGGGCGGATGCCCCTTTCGCTGAATCGGAGTTTGGTAGCTACGGTTTGAATCAGTTCCGCTAGCCAGCGGCCACTGTCGCTGACGATTTGGTGAGCAATAGGATCTTCTGCTGATAAAGCGAAAACTATCCCAGCGATTTTTGCAATTTGATCGCGTGTTGTATTGGGATCGTAGATGTAACCGATGAGTTCGGTTGCGTTGCGTAAGCCAAGATAGTTCAGCACATGTTGAGTCAGTAGTGTAGTTGGGCCACGACCATCGGCATGTCGAGTGATTTTCTTAAGGCCTTCCATCGCAATCCAATATCCACCCCCTTCATCGCCAAGCAGTCCACCCCAGCCGCCACAGGTTTCGTTGCGGCCATCATCCGCGACGCCGAAGCAGAACGAACCTGTTCCGCTAATCAATGAAATGGCATTCATGCTGGATGAGATCTCAAATGCCAAAGTCGCTCCATCTAGATCCGTGTCCCCATTTTGTAAACGGGAATCGCGCTCAAAGTTCAGGTAAGCCAAGAGCGGGGCTGCGTCGGTCGTCACGAGAACACTTTGGCTAGAGAGATTTTCGTATCCCCATTGCTCCATCCTCAATCGATCGGGCTCTCTCCCAACACCCGCTAAAGACAATGTAATGGCTGAGATAGGCTGTTCTCGGGATATCGCAGGAAAACGTTGTTCATTTTCGGGCGTTTGCAATGCCGTCCGAGTGGATTGCAGGCTCGATTGAATCGCATCGCGGATGTTGGCTTGGGCTGTATCAAAGCCAACGGAGCGGGCATTTCCTGGTCCAGAGTTTGCGGAGCCGAGAATCGTAACGCAAACCGGTTTGCCGCAAGTTTGCCGAGCTTCGTGCGATGCGCGGCCTGTAAGCTCGGTATCCAAAAATTCGACGATACCCGCCAAGGCTCGGGTCTTAGAGCCACCTCCATCGACGGCTACGATTAAATGTTGCTCCGGCACGGCTATAGGGTTCTCCGTTAATGGCGGCCCGGTAGGGCTGTTCAATCGTACGGCGTTTGGGTGTCAGTTGGATGTTACCATTTGAATACTGTTTCTAGTCTAAACAGTTTGTGCATTCAAGCGAGTCTATTTTCTGCCGATTTCTTGAGGGTACACTTTGGCGAATGGGGCTTAGATGCCACAATTCTCCACATCCGGCTTGTCAGCCAAGTCAAATCACCCCACACTGACAGCCAATAATCGCTCGGTAACTTATCGCAACATAACCCCAATTGCACAGGAACATTCATGCAGCGCAGACCCTTAGGGAATACCGGTGTTGATTTGCCCGTTCTTAGTTATGGCGCCTCATCGATTGGTCAAGAGTTTCGAAACGTTGATCTGAATGAAGCTCTTCGCAGCGTTAATGTGGCGTTGGAATTAGGGATGGATTTCATCGACACAGCTGCTTACTACGGACGCGGCATGAGCGAGTGCTTATTGGGCGTAGTGCTCCGAGATATTCCTCGCGACAAATATTTGTTGGGAAGCAAGCTGGGGCGTTATGCTCCCGCTCATTTTGATTTCTCTGCAAAAAGAGTGGTTGAGAGTGTTGATATCAGCTTGATGCGCATGGGAGTCGAGCATCTCGATTTCATGATTTGTCACGATATAGAATTCGTCGATATCGCGCAGGTGATCGAAGAAACATTGCCCGCACTTCGCAAAATAAAAGATGCGGGCAAGGTACGCTTCATCGGCATATCTGGTTATCCGATGAAGATCTTTAAGCGAGTGTTGGATGAAACCTCACTCGATTTCGTTCTTTCTTACAATCACTATACGCTGCAAAACACCATGTTGGGCGATATGGTGCCTTATCTCAAAAGCAAGAATGTCGGCATTATGAATGCGGCTCCTTTTGCTGCGAGGCTCTTGACCAACACGTCATTACCTGTGTGGCACAAAGCTACGCCAGAGGTTCGTGCGGTTTGCAAGAAAGCAGCCGACCATTGTGCGGCTCAAGGGTACGATATTGCGCAACTTGCATTACAGTTCTCGATTGCCAATCCAGAGCTCGCCACTTGCATCGTCGGCTCGGCCAATCCTGACAATGTGCGAAAATGGGTGGCATGGGCGAATGCTCCGGTGCCTCAACAACTGATGTCGGAAGTTCAAACGATATTGAAACCAGTTCATAATTGGTTCCATATCGAAGGTAGACCCGAAAACAACGACACACCGATCGTGAAGTAGAACGAATTCTTCTCTTGTTGGATCGTCAATTATGAAAGCACTCTCCTTAGACTCACCTTTGAACTGGAAGCGGATCGACATCGCCGAACCGCCTGCTCCTGGTCCAACCGAAGCGGTCGTTCGCGTACATCAAGTAGGCATTTGTGGTACCGACTTAAGCGGCTACTTGGGGAAGATGCCCTTCTTTAGTTATCCACGTATACCGGGGCACGAATTGGGTGTAGAAGTGGTAGCGGTAGGCTCTGAAGTCACGCAAGTGAAGGTTGGAGATCACTGCGCCGTCGAGCCCTATATCAACTGTCAAAAATGTTACGCTTGTCGCCGTGGACATACGAATTGTTGCGAGCATCACCAAACGCTCGGTGTGCATTGCGATGGGGGACTGCGACCTTATTTCACGGTGCCAGCCCGCAAGCTTCACATCTCACGCAAACTCAGTTTTGAGCAGTTGGCTTTAGTCGAGACGTTGGCCATTGGTTGTCATGCGGTTGATCGCGCCGCGCCAAAAGTGGGTGAGTGGGTTTTAGTAATCGGTGCGGGGCCAATCGGTTTGTCGACGATTGAGTTCGTGAAATTGACCGGTGCGAATCTGGTCGTCATGGACGTAAACGAACAGCGTTTAGACTTCTGTCGAACCGTGATGGGCGTTAAGCATACAGTGCTTGTGAAAGAAGGTTTAGAGAAAGAAGTTCGGCAAATTTGTGACGATCACATGCCGGATGTGGTGATTGATGCAACCGGCAATAGCCAAGCGATGTCCAAGGCGTTTGGTTACATAACCCACGCAGGTCGTTTAGTGTTTGTTGGGATAACAACCGAGGATGTGAGTTTCAAGCATCCCATTTTTCACCGCCCTGAAGGTACCCTGCTCTGTTCGCGAAACGCACTCTCGCGAGACTTTGCTCGGATCATTCAATTGATCGAAGATGGCGCGATCAATACGCAACCGTGGATTACGCATCGCACTCCATTTGAAAACTTGATTGAAGTCTTTCCGTCGTATACTAAACCGGCGACAGGCGTGATCAAAGCGATCGTTGAGGTAGGTTTGTAGTATGACGCACAATGTCGATTTGGAAATCGAGTTTTTGCAATTGGGGACAGGGCGTTTCTTGCGAGCGTTCGTCGACCGATTTGCCCAAGAGTCGCGAGACGCGGGAGCAAGTGTAGGCTCGATTGCGGTAGTCCAATCCACTGATGGTTCGAGGGCAAATCTTATTGCCGCTCAGCCCAACGGCTTCCATGTTCTTGTGCGCGGCTTTCAGCATGGTGAAGTCATCGATCGCGTTCAAAAAGTCCAAACCATTGTGGCCTCTTATCAAGCAAAGAGCGACTGGGCGAAGGTTTTGCGATTGGTCGCCAACGGAAAAGTGCGAACCATTTTGAGCAATGCTACGGAAGCAGGTTATAAGCTTGAACCAGAAGATCGGTTTAGCGATGCGCCACCGCAGAGCCTTCCAGCCAAGCTGACTCAAATATTATTGGCGCGCTATGAAAGTTCCAAAAAGCCTTTGCAGTTGTTGCCATGTGAATTGATCGAACGCAATGCCGATAAACTTAAATCTCTAGTGCTGGAACAAATAGCACTTTGGAAGTTGCCCGAAGCGTTTCAGAATTGGGTTAGTCAAGATTGTTTGTGGATGTGCAATCTGGTGGACTGCATCGTGACCGATGGCCCAGCCGATCATCCGCTCGCCCAAGAAGATAAGTTGTTGGCGTGCGCCGAACCTTATGCGTTGTGGGCAATCGAAAAGCCTAAGGGACGCGACGTTCAGCTCTTCGCCCATCCTGCGATACAATGGGTGGACGATTTGTCGCCGTATTATTTGCGTAAAGTTCGCATGCTCAATGGTGTGCATAGCGCTATGGTGGCAAAGTTCTTGCCCGCTGGTTTTCAGACGGTGCAACAAGTGATGAAAGATCCTGTGGCGGTACGTTGGGTTCGCGACTTGCTATTTGAAGAAATCGTTCCAACGCTCGCGTATCGTTTGGAGGGAGTCGCACAATTCGCAGACGATGTTTTGGATCGATTCCGAAACCCATTTCAGAACCATAAGCTGAGCGACATCAAGTTGAATCATCACGATAAAGTGAAGGTGCGCCTGCAGCCAACCTACGAGGAATATCAGAAGCTCTTCGGGCGTATTCCCGAGCGATTGCATGAAGTATTGAATGTCCGCTTTGAGTAACGCGAAAACTCCCAAGAAAGAACAAGTTATGTTTCGATCGAGTGTCACGGTAAGCTTGGTACAAGAGGCGCGCGGTGGGCCGTTTGTGTTTTGGGATGATTATCGTGAAGCGGCAAAGAAGGCAAAGTCATTGGGCTTTGACGCGATTGAAATCTTTACGCCTGGTCCAGATGCCATAAAGGCGGGCGAATTGCTCGATACCTTGGAAGAGACCGGACTGAAGTTGGCTGCTGTTGGTACCGGGGCTGGATGGGTTAAGCACAAGCTGCATTTATGTCTCCCTGATGCGGTCAAACGCCAACAAGCTCGCGACTTTATTCGAGCGATCATTGATTTTGCAGGAGCGTTCGGGGCCCCTGCCATTATCGGCTCAATGCAAGGTCGGCACGGTGATGGCGTTTCGATGGAACAAGCCAAGCAATGGCTGCGCGAAGCTCTCGACGAATTGGGAAATTACGCTGCGGAATATCGTGTTCCATTGATTTATGAGCCACTGAATCGGTATGAGAC
Organism: Planctomycetota bacterium; assembly: GCA_017303505.1. Classification (GTDB taxonomy): domain Bacteria; phylum Planctomycetota; class Planctomycetia; order Pirellulales; family Pirellulaceae; genus JAFLCP01. The sequence continues at coordinate 11,746 of JAFLCP010000051.1, forward strand.
CAATCTTGCCAATACACTGGAAGCAGCCACTGCGTTAATCGGTGGTGTCGGCGGCGGAAACGTGAAATTATTGGCGGACCTTTTCCACATGAACATCGAAGAAACCGATGTCGCCAAAGCCTTAGTCGATAATGCAGCGATGATTGGGCATATTCATTTTGTGGATACCAATCGTCGCCCTGCTGGTTTAGGGAACATGCCCTGGGCTAAAATTGCTGAGGCGGTGCGAAGTATGAATTATTCGGGGTTTCTGTCTGCCGAAGCTTTTCCATATCCCGATTCGGATGCGGCTGCAGTTCAAACCATTGACACGTATCGCAAGTTTTTTTCTTGATCGCTGAATACCTAGGTTGACTCTATGCTCAAACATCAATTGATCCATCCTGAAATTAACGCCATCATCGGTGCCGCCGGCCATCATTCCAAGATCTTGATTGCGGATGGAAACTATCCTGCTTCGAGCAAGAAAGGTCCGAATGCTAAGTTGGTGAGCATGAATTTGATGCCTGGCTTGATAACGTGCACGCAGGCTCTCCAGGCAATTCTCTCTGCCGTTCCGATCGAAAAGATCGAAACGATGATGTATGAAACCACCGGCCCATACGCCTTAAGCGAAGATCCACCCGTGTGGAATGAGTATCGGGCTGTGATGCAAGAAATGAAAATCGATTTGAAATTAGAGCCGATCGAGAAGTGGGAGTTTTACAAAGCGGTGACCACTGAAGATCATGTACTTACGATTCAAACGGCCGATCAGCAGCGATTTGCCAACATTCTTCTCTCTATTGGCGTTCGGATGGATTAACCATGACTACCCAGCCTGCGAAGTACAAGAAAATCGTTCCGACCATCGATGCCCATCAGCATTTTTGGGACTTGGAAGAGCATTTCAATTATCGCTGGTTGGAAAAGCCTGAATTGAAAAAGATTCATCAAACTTACTTACCCGAGCATCTCAAGCCCCATCTCGATGAGGCGGGAATTCAATATTCGATTTTTGTTCAGACGCAGCATACTGTCGAAGAGAATCGCTGGGCATTGCGCCTCGCTGAAGAGAATCCGTATATTGCGGGCGTTGTGGGGTGGATCAATCTGGTGGGCATGGACTGTGAAGATCAGATCCAGCACTTCAAGCAGTTTCCCAAATTTGTTGGCGTCCGGCATATCACCCAAGATGAGCCAGACGATAACTTCATTATTCGAGACGATGTGCTCAACGGATTAAAAAAGCTGGAGAAGCATCAAGTGCCATTCGACTTGCTTTTTTATGTCAAACATTTGAAGCATGTCACGCGAATTGTTAAACACTGTCCTGATCTAAAGGTGGTCATCGACCATTTGGCAAAACCAGAAATCAAGACACAGCGAATGGATAATTGGCGTGTCAATTTCCGTTTAGCTTCGACGTTTCCCAATGTCTATTGCAAAATTTCGGGAATGGTTACCGAAGCAGATTGGGAGAACTGGCAGCCTTCTGACTTGCAAGCGTACATCGATTTAGCGTTGGAGTGTTTTGGTCCACAACGATGTATGTTCGGATCTGACTGGCCCGTCTGCGAGCTAGCTGGGAGCTATGCCGATGTTCATGCGGCAGTTGTCGAGTGTCTCGGAAAGCTGAGTCCGACCGAGCAAGAGTCCGTTTTTGGTGGAACGGCTGTCCGCTTTTATGGGCTCGACGAAAAGCAGCTAGGATAATCTTGGCTCAATACTTTCGTGAATCGACCGAATAAAGTCGCTGCTAAACTGCTCTAATGGATTGGAGCAAATCAGCAACTGAGGGTCGTTACGAGATGGATATTCTGGGGAGTCGACTGCATGCATGCCATTGGATTGGGACGCTATTGTGCTGCGTTTGCTGCTGGCTCAACGCGAATGAATCGCGGGGCGATTTTGGGCCCAAAGGCTTTGATGTACAAACCTTTCGAATAACCCAGCAAGGCTCAAAGTGGACGAAGCCTTTCGTGGCAGCACTATTGATGCCCGCGAATTCTCGCAGCAACCGCACGTTAAACATGGCGGAGAAGTTGCCCGGTTATGATGAAATCGAACCCACGGCAGATGGGAAGTATTGGGTCTATGCAAATTATGCGTGGGGTGGGCGGGGCGCAGCTGGCACCACGAATTTTCATGGTTTTTATGGTCCTATTCCGTCAAAGTTCCGCTTGGCAATCTTCTCCATAGCGGAAAGCCGTCTCTATCTGTCCGACGAGTTGAACTCCCATCCTTTGCTGACGATTTACGACGTTGAGATTGCCGAGGATCGCTTGGTGGTATCACAGCCTTCGGTAGGGCTGTGGATTGCAGATCAGTTTTTGGGGTTGCAGCGTCACGGATTTTTGTGGGCCGTATTGGTGACTTTGCTTGTGGAAATGTCGCTCATACTGCTTTGGATTTATCGTTGGCAGCGAGGTTCATTATGGCGTTTCGCTTGGCTGGCGGCTGCCATCAATATGGCCACACTATCGTTTGTGTGGGTCGGAAGTCTCATTGCGTTTTGGATGCTGGGATTTGAGACTGGCTTAGTCGTTTTCTGGGGATTGGAGATCTCGGTTTGGGGCATCGAAAGCGTGACTTACAGGTATGGTGGCAAGTTGAAGTGGCGCGAAGCGCTGAGCCTATCTGCAATCGGCAATATTTTGACGGTCATGATCGGGGTCGTGGCCAATGGTTGGTTGTGATACCGAGATTCTGTTGAAGTTCAAGCTTGAATGTGTCTAGCTAGCAGCAGGCCCAAAGAGCTCAAGCTAAAAAGATTCTTTGAAGAAATGGCCAAAAGATTAGTTGACAAAAGTTTTCGTGGGTATATAAATACTGCAACTGGCGGGCATTTAGTCTGTACGGATGCTACAGGAGGTAGCGGCGTCTGTCTAGTGAACAGGGTTCGGATTCTAGCACTCTGTTCCAGTGACGTACTCTCGCAATGATCGCGGCTTTCCAAGAGACGAATTTCTCAGCATTTGATGCTGTAGACGTGGGTTCTCAATAGTTGCGTTATTGATGGAGTTTCTTATGTCGTGCGAGAACGATCTGCGTCCTCTTTCGGTTCCAGGTTCCCCCTCTGAGTTTCCAGCGGCCCAGTCACCAGCGGCTCAGTTTCCAGCGACTAGCTTGGCTCATTTTGAAGAGCGTTTCAATTCAGGGGAACATTCGCTCAAAATCGTTTTTGATTCCTCGATATCGCCTACCGTTGGAATCGAAAGTCAAGTGGAGCGAGTTGTTGTGCGTGACTCGCAGCGTTTGACGGTGCTGTGTGATGTTGACGATTGGACGATGCAGAAGTTGCTGGGGGCGCTGACCGATGAACCGGTCGATTTCAACGGACTGTTGCGAGCCGTTCAAGTATTCGAGCCGATCCCCGCATTGCACGTCGAAAGTGGTGCGCTATCTAGTGAGTCCGAGTTGTTCGCTGCTTATCATTCCAACTGCGATGTGTCGAGTTGGGTATGGATTGACCTCGAAGCTCGTATGGTAGTGCAATGGCTCCCCGTTTTTCATGCGGGACTCTATCAATGCGATGATGCGCTGACGGGACAGTCGGAAGTCGTCTATACATTATTGCCACCTGAATGGCGCTTCGAGAGCGTCTCCAGTTGCCCCAATTGGTTCGACATACTTTCGGCGAGGCAAAAATCGAAAGGGTTGGCCGCGCAAGTCGATGTCCGTTCCATTCTGTGGGGAGCTGCATTAACACGCGATTGGGTTGAAATGGTCTGGGAGTTTCGGAAGCGAATCGGTGAAGAGATTTGGCGATCGCATGCCGAAAGTAAGTCGGGGTGGATACAAGAACAACTGATTCGCATCTTTCTAAAGACAACGCGAGCTGATCTTGGCGATCTCGCACCTTGGACGGTGTTACAAGACTCACGAGCTTTTGTAGATCAAGCCTGCCAGTACCGCCGTGAGTTGTGGGTGCATCTTGGTAAACCGCCATTATGTAAGGCTGATGATAAGCCCATCGCGCAAACAACGCGAATGGGTACTGTTCAAACTCGTTTGTTGCTCGAAATGTATGATTATCTGCTGACAAAAATCCAAGGTTCAGCCTGGACGACACCGGGAGCTTCCCTGGAATCATGGCGCGATTGCGTCGAAAAATGGAAAGCACATTTCTTGAGCTCTACCCCTGAGCATAGCGTCTGGAGTCGGCATGAATTGATTGAGTTAGAACAAGCTCTTATGCCTATCCCAATGAAGCGTGTCGAATGGAGACGCACCCAATCAAGTACGGCATTTTCCGACGAGCGGAAGACTATTTCACCCCAGGGGCCCGCAGCTCCATTTACTGCCGAGTCACAGCCGGAATGCACCTTGGATGTCAGTTCCGATTCTAGTTCAGGCGGCCCGAGAGTTTGCGCATCGGAGCTCTTACCGCATTTCGAAGAAATCTATAGTTTCGATGGAACATGGGATTATGAGCAACCTGGTGTCGAGCCACAAGGCTCTGGAGTAATCGATGCTACAAGTCAGAGAACGGTCGAACCATCTTTGGAACGGATTGCAAGCTCGAATCTTGGCGACATAAGTTGCCTCGCAGAAACAGAGAAGAGTGAGCTAGATCGAGGAGAGGATGAGGCAGAAGAGTTCACAACGGTTTGGAAAAACTCTTATCTTAATTGGGATGCAGATTGGCCAGTTGAAGCCTGTTATTCTTTTTTGGTGATGAAGCTCTCGTTCTTGGTTTCTGAAATTCTCATGGAGCTTCAGCGAGCGGACGATCGTTGGTATGGTGAAGAACTGACCGAGCGATTTAAGCACCTGCAGCAAGCAGGAGAAGATGAGGATGCCGCCGCGTTCTCTCTTTCTGCGGAAGTGTTTTGCGACTTGCTAGAAGATATGACGCAGGCACATCCGGGACTTGTTCCACGGCTTGCCGACTTACAAAGCCGTCTGTGGGAACAAATTCGTAAGCTTGGCTCTAAAAGATTGAGATAGTTCGAACGAACGCATGTTGCCGCGCGCCCGTTTGGCCCTGCACGCGGATCACCGTGTTTCCAATGAATTTTTCCCCAGCTCACGCTCATAGTTTTTGACCAAACGACAAATTGAGTCAAATTCGACGAAGCGTTCGATAGTTGAGAGTCAAATCGCAACAGGGAAATGGCATGAATTCCGCATGATCGACTCAAAAACTTTCTGTACGAAACACGACTTCTTGCAATCCACCCCTCAGCCATTCAAACTACCTTCTTCTTTCTTCTCTCACTGTTCCACTTCCTCACTGACTCACTGAACCACTGAACCACTTCCCCCCTGACCCACTCATGCCCCACACTCCCATTCAATTTGCCGTTTTGTTCCTCTCAATTTTCGCTCATTTGCATGGGGAGGAAGTTGCCGTTTCAGCGAATGATCGTCCCAATATCATTTGCATAATGGCAGACGATTTAGGGTATGGAGATGTTGGGTGTTATGGGGCGACGGAGATCAAGACACCCAATATCGATCGGTTGGCTGCGGAAGGAAGACGATTTACAAGCGGCTATTGTTCTGCATCGACCTGTACGCCAACACGTTATTCGTTCTTGACTGGGGTCTATGCATTTAGGCAAAAAGGAACGGGTGTTGCGCCACCGAATAGCCCGGCATTGATTCAGCCTGGAACAGCTACAGTTGCCTCGGTCCTTAAGGAGGCAGGCTATAAGACTGTTGTGATCGGTAAATGGCATTTGGGTTTGGGTGGTAAAGATGGTCCGGATTGGAACGGTTTGTTGAAACCAGGGCCGCTTGATATTGGCTTTGACCATGCCTTCCTTCTTCCAACAACGAATGACCGTGTTCCGCAGGTTTTTGTGCGCGACGATCGTGTGCTCAATCTCGACCCGCAAGATCCTCTGTGGGTGGGAGATAAAAAGCCCAGTGAGGATCATCCAACCGGCCTGTCACATCGCCATACGCTCAAGATGGATTGGTCTCACGGTCACAACGCCACGATTCATAACGGCATAAGTCGAATTGGCTTTTACACGGGTGGAAACAAAGCTCGCTTTCGCGACGAAGATCTTTCGGATCGTTGGGTTCAAGATGCAAAAGAATGGATGACAGAGAATCGTAAGCAACCTTTCTTTATGTTCTTTGCATCGCATGCCATTCATGTCCCGCGCGTGGTGCACGAACGCTTTCAGGGGGCATCGAAACTAGGTCCGCGAGGGGATGCGATTTTGGAACTTGATTGGAGCGTTGGGGAATTGATGAAAGCTGTAGAAGAGCTTGGGCTGAAGGAAAAAACGCTCATTGTATTTTGCAGCGACAATGGTCCTGTGTTGGATGACGGCTATGTGGATGAAGCGATCGAAAAGCTGGGCAAACATGACCCCAGCGGTCCTTTTCGGGGCGGCAAGTACAATGTATTCGAAGGTGGTACCCGCACTCCCTTTATTGCTTCATGGCCTGGTCGAATCCCCGTAGGGGAATCGACAGACATCATCTCGACCATCGACCTGCCAGCCACGTTTGCCGCAATTGCGAATGCGAAGGTACCTGAGATGGCGTTTGGTGATAGTGTCAATTTACACGGCGCACTTCTCGGCGAAGCGGATGCGACAGGACGGCCACATTTGGTGACTCAAGACAATGGCCAAGCAGGAAACTTCGGTTTTCGAGTTGGGAAGTGGAAGCTGATGCGACTCGATTCTGAACGTGCTACCAATGTCGAATTGCGCTTGAGCCCAACTAAGTTGCCAAAGTTCCAGTTGTTTGACTTAGAGCAAGATCCTGAAGAAAGACATAATGTCATTGATCAGCATGCGGATGTCGCCGAGACGATGCGCATGGAACTCGAAGCGATCATCAAACAGTCAAAATAAATGAACGACGATTACCGCTGTGCGACGTGCACAGCGTGGAAAAACCCGCGCTGCCGAAACATTTTGCGGTGAAATTCGTAGCTCTTACTTCGTACCTCGTAACTCGTCGTCGTGATCGTGATCGTGATCGTGATCGTGGTCGTCATCGTCATTCGCGATCGATTTGCCGCAATCCCTGCTTTCCATCCGACGCTGGTGATTCATCGGCTATTCAACCCTAAAGTCGCAATATCAATAGCCTTTGTATTGGGAATAAATTGTCTCGCAGTTCGAGACTCGTCGAATCAAAGATGAGTGAGGAGGAATACCATGACGGAATATGATATTCCTTGGAAAGAGATCTTGGATGTCCATTTGCGAGATTTTTTGCATTTGTGTTTCCCCGATATTCATGAAGGGATCGATTGGAGTTTTCCTATCGAGAATCGAGAGCAAGAACTTCCCAAATTATTTCCCAATAGTCTTTCACCAGGACGAGTTGCAGACAAGTTGTTTCGGGCTCGCTGCAAGGAGGATGCTCAGTCGGTATCGTTCATGATTCATGCAGAAGTGCAGGTGGCCAGACAGCCGGACTTCTCCAACCGGATGTTTACCAGCTATTATCGCATTCTCGATAAGTTTAATGAACCTGTTGTCTGTATTGGTATTCTGGGTGATAGTTCAAGATCGTGGCGACCAGACCTCTGGGAATCCGATTTGTTGGGGTGTCATCTTCGATTCGAGTATCCTGTGGTAAAGCTACAGGATTTTGCCGATAGTATCGATCACTTGCGAGCGTCGCCGAACCCTTTTGCAATCGTGATTGCATCGCATCTGCAAGCCCAAGCTACTACGAATAACGCCGAGGATCGCTTTCGATTTAAAGTTGAGCTTGTTCGAGGGTTGTACGAAAAGGGCTGGGGGCCGGATGAAGTACGACGATTGTATCGTTTTATCGACTGGGTGATGGACTTACCGCCTGAACTGGATCTAGAATTCAAAGATGTGCTGAACGAGATTGAAAGGGAGAATAATATGCCTTACGTAACGTCTGTAGAAAGGTTGGCAAAAGTCGAAGGTCGGCTCGAAGGCAGAATTCAGTTGCTTCAAGAGTTGTTAGGTGTACCTGTATCGCGGGCCGAAGATTTAGATCAGATGAGTGTCGAGCAGTTGGAGATATTGTATCGAGAGCTTCGGTCGAAGCTTAAGGCCTGTTAGTTGTGGTTATAGAGGTTCGTGCATAGGTTAGTTGTTCGAGCATCTTAAGGATTTGTCAATCACCATCGATTGGCTGATGGACCTTCCGTCTCACTTGATACAAGAGTTCAAAAGATGTGCTGAACGAGATGGCAAAGGAGAGCAACGTGCTCTACGTTACGTCCACTGAAAGGTTGGCAAGGCTCGAAGGTCTAATTGAAGGTAGGCGCGAAGGTAGGCTCGAAGCTAGGGCTGAAAACAGACTCAGAGGCAGGATCGAATTGCTGCAAGAGCTATTGAAACTTCCCGCATCCAGTGATGATGAATTAGAAGCAATGTCAAAGGAGCAACTGCAGGCGTTGTATAGCGAACTTAGGGAACGATTCGATTCTCGAAGAAGGCTTTCAAATACGGGAAGCCAAACCATTGATTCCGGCTCAGGAGGAGCTCATTTTGTCGATGGCGGCTCGGAGCTAACGTAAAGTGTGGGCATGTGTGGCAGCGGCGTTAACCATGGTGTTGTAACACCGCTATGTGCGAGTGCCCGTCCGATCCAAGAATTGCAAGTATTTAGTAAATGGTAAGATCCATGCGCTTCGATGAACCCATCGGAATAACCATAGGCATAGCCCTCGATCGGTATTGCCAGCCCATTTTGGTCACGTTTAATCGAACTACGTACAAAGCTGACTAACGCCCGATACTGCTCAGCCGATATGGTGATGGGAGTCGCCGAAGAAAAGTATTTGGGTGACGTGAAGTCGATATGAATACAAGCTGCCGATGGGACGAGTAGTGCGTTGGCGGCGGTGGTTAGCTTAAGGTCGCTCCATGTAGGTGTTTCCAGGTAAAATCCCCGGTCACCCCAACCGATTGCCATATAATCGTCTCTTGGAACCGCTGCTCGAGTTTTGATGTGCTTGAAATCGTCGTTCCAATCGATATCTTCAAATCGAACGGGTAGAAAAAGGTCCGCATGGACGCTACTGGAAACCACATAGATCGTAACTCCACCTGCCCGAGGAGGCTTGAAGCCAATGTTCATCGGGATCAGGCCCAAAACAAGAACACTGATATAGCACGCGAACAATCCCAATAGGAACTGGCAGCTTCGACGCCACAGCACACGCAGTTTCTTTCGCAGCGCATTCATGCAACTCACCATGTAATGGGTGGATTAGGCACCTAACGCTCAACCAATAGCCAACATTCCATTGCCTTCTCGTACTTAAGAGCGCAAGTTGTTTCGATTTATTCCCAATTTCAGCAAATTTAGATTGCCAAACCATTGCCATTATTTATTGCGTAGTGACGCGACGACTTAGGGGGCTTCTGGTTCTTTCCCTTTTCGCTGCTTTCGCGTTTTTCGTGGTTCATCTCCTGCAAGCGCATCGAAAGCTGCAGCCGATCAAATTTGGTTGCCAGACTTTTAGAGGGGGGACGCGTTCTTTGGTTTCTGGAAAGCGGGAAATGAATTTGAGAATTCGGCGTACGGGGCGGTATATTACCGCAACTCTCTGTGCTCAATAGGTATCAGTCTTCCGCGTTGGAACCAAATTACGATTTTGGAGTACACTAATGGCTAACGACTTGTTTATTCACTTTGAGGTGTTTCTTTCCGGTTCCCTCGGCCTCTTTTTGGTCGCTTTGGTAGGCCTGTTTTTGGCTGTCAGAAGCATAAGACATAACCCAAGAGTGTTTATCATGCTGAGTATTGGTTGCGGGATTTTTATGCTCGCCACCATTAGTACGCCTGTGCTGTTCTTTTTACTTAATTTGGCACTAAGGGAAAGCAACGCTTCGCCTGCAGTGACGCATCATGCCGCGAACGTACTTCGAATTGGAGTAATGTTGAGCGAATCTCTTGGGTTTGGGCTCGTGGTAGCTTCTGCAATGATCGGCGGCAAGAAAACACCCTAATGTCACCACCATATCAATTCTACGGCTCTAGCTTGTTCGGTCAGGGCTTCGACTTCGGCTTTGGGTTTTCATTGCCAAACCCTGTCGAAATTCCATTTTCCCTTAAGTAGGCCATTGCTTGTCCATTGATCACAAACAGGCAAATAAGTCCAAGGCACGGAATGAGTGACACGATTCCATACGCGATTCCGATGACTACGCCACCCAGCTTCGATGCCAATCTGAAAACGAGTATCGAACCAATGAATCCTAAAACCAGCAGAGAAAACAATATCAGCTGTGCCAATTCGGGAGGGAAAACTAATTGGCTCAAAAGGCCGATTAGATAGGTCAATATATAGAAAACAATCCAGATTGAGATGACCTTATGGAGCACGACAATGCTCTGTAGCTTCGGTGTCTCTTCTGCTCTCTTCAAATCCGAATAGGGATTTGCTGGAGTGTCGGGTGATGGCTGCGTCATTATCGAATCCAGTTTGAGTAAAGGTGAAGAGTATTGCCAGTGTTTGCGCAATTTAATCATACTATCCGGAGATGCAGTTAATATCCAAGAAATTACCGATAGGGAAGGAGAACAGGAGAGAAGTTCGGAGAGTCTTCTAGGAGTGTTTAACGGTCGGGCGAGTTGTTTAGCCCGTGGGCCTAAGGCTACGCATACTTCCGTTTGATCGTCAGTCGCTGTGGATGGCTGCAACTCCGGTCTCCACTGGCTTCACGCCAGTGGGACCACGACTTACCGGCTACCAGCTCGAACCGTACGACTTGATCTTCGTCACCACTGGCCTTGAGCCAAATGCCACAAGGTTAAGGTTTTACTCGGCACAACCTGCAGCTAGCATTTGCGTTTTTCGCCGGAGATTTCGCGAATACGAAATTAGCTGGCGAGTTCGCTTGTGCCTAACCTTGTGGCATTCGGCCTTGAGCCAGTGGGACGATGACTTATGGGCTACGCAACGGCTGCAGTTCCCACAACCTAGTTCGAGATCAGCGCCACTCAGAATCTGCTTCGGTTGATTTTCCGACCATACGTTCATGTCGCTACTCGATGCGTACAATTGTACGTGTCATGACCTTTTTGGATTTGGCTCAGCTCATTGCGGCTCGGTCAGTCGGAATCGAATAGAAGCCAATAGCTTGCCGACCACATCGTCGCGATGTTTTTTCGGTAGCGATGTTCGTAACTAGCCACGCCATAACTTGCGAAGAAACGGCATAAAGCCATTTCTTCGCCACTCCCTTGCAGGCGTGCTGGTCGAAAGCGAACTCTTTCCTATTTCGCGATTTTCGTCCTTTTCGCGGTTTATTCTTTTCTCGGTCGATCATTGCGGCTCGGCCAGCATGAATTAATGCGAAGCCAACCTCTCGCCGCCCAGTCGTCCGTGAGAATGATTCAAATTAAGGCTGTTTGATTTTGGTTGGGGAAAGCGGGTTGGTAGCTGCTCAGGCGCGGGAAACGCCCGCACAGGGCGGGCGGCGGATGATACGATTGACCGTTTGGATTTCGTTACGCTTTTTGTTTCTCAAGCGGTCAGATTCTAAAGGCTAGATCTCTTTGCTAGGTGATGCGGATACAGGACTTTGCAATAGTTCGTTTTGCCCGTGATTCGAGGTACGCTTAATTCCTTTTGATTCGCAATCGCATTGGATCATTGCGTAAAGAAGAAATCTGAATCATTATCAGCAGCGCAATTCGTAATGAAAATGGTCTACGTTCCGCAGCGTGTTATTACGTGAGAAGCGTATATACTCCTGCGTAGCCTGTAAGTCAGCGGCCCACTGGCGTGAAGCCAGTGGAGACCGGGGAAACATTCGTCCAACGCGACGGCCGATTCAACAGAAGTATCGCTTTATACAAAAGCAATTCTACATCATTACGATCTCATCCAGTTCGAGGTCCCAGTTCGCGTCGAGATCTTCGAACGCAACATCTGTTAACGTTGGACGATCTGGGTTTGCTAACCGTTGCACGCCATCCATTTTCGTGACTTCAGTTTCAGGCTTTGTACGCAAAGCAGTCCGCTGAATAAGTCGTTTGGTGGCACTACTCCTTTCACTCTCAGTCGATGAGCCATTCGCTTTGACTTCATAAGCGTTCGCGGTCATCATTGGGATTGCGCCCATTTTCAAAGAGTCAATAGTAAAGCCGCTATCACTGGCTGCTTCACTCCCCTCCCCTTCCCCACTTTCGCCCGAAGGGCCGGTCAAGCGGTTCAGGTAATTGATGACTCTTAATGCATCGATCGCGTTTAAGAATCGATCGTTTGTGGTATCAACATAATTGCTTCCCGTAGTGCCGGTGAGCGGAAGTTCACCCGGGCCGATACGGTTCAAATAATTGATAACTAACAAAGCATCAATCGCGGAGATAAAGTTGTCGTTGTTGACGTCCAGCGGGCGAACCGAATTGTGCCAACCATTTGGGCCTGAAACGACTGTGAGCACAAATGTCTGTGTCGTGGAACGATCATCTTGTGTGTCAAAGACGCCGTCCTGTCCAGCGTCTGTGAGAGTCACGCTAATGGTTGCGGTTCCCGCCTGAAACGGTTCCACGATCAACGAGCCACTCGTGCTTTCATTCGTTCCATCATATACCACATAAGCATTGGCGATGGCCGCATCCGTCGTGGATAGCTCAAATCGCAACTCTTGCACTTCGGCGTCACCATCTGTAATTGCCGTTAGTGGTAGCGACCGTTTACCACTCGTGAGAGCGATTGTAGTTGCATTGAGGCTATCCAAGGTTGGAGCAGCGTTTTCGGTCGCCACAATCTCGATAGGCTCGATCGTTGTATTGTCGTCAGCGGTTTCAAAAATTCCATCGTTTCCGGCATCGCGGACTTCCACATAAACCACTGCTGAACCCACCGAGTTCGGATTGGGTTGGTAGCGAAGGGATGGCGTGTTGGTATGGCCATTCAAAACCGTTAAATCAGTAAAGAACCCAAACGGTACTGACTGTACGATTCGCGTTTGAGTCCCACCGGTCTCTCCCATCCCTGCAGTAATACCTGTCAAAGGCAGTGTGCCGACACCAGCGCCTACATCCACCAGAATCGGTGTCATGGCATCAAGTGTTGGTGGATCATTTCGTTCAGCGACTGAGAGTTTGATCGTACGAGAAACAGAATTGTTGCCTGCGGTAACCACCACAAAAATACTCGCTTCTCCTCGTTGATTGAGGCCTGTCTCGAAGCGAATGGTGCCATTGCCGGTCGCGTCATAATTGACTTCTAGGTTTGTGAAGAACGTTGGTTTGTCCGAGGTTACATACAGGGTAACAGGTTCAGCACCGGCAAAGCGAATGGCAATCGATTGTTCGCCTGCGTTCTCGTCCAAATAGAATTGATCCTCTTCCAGAATCAACGAAGGAGCTTGCGTTGCAGCCGTGATCTGAGCATCTGTCACAATGCTCTTAATCCAGGCAGAATAGCGATCAACGCGTGTGTTCGTCGCGATATCGCCCACACCGTCGAAGTCGCTTGTGCCACCGCTTACAATTCCAACGACATGGTTTTGGCCTGCGATGGAGACGAATAATGGTGAACCCGAGTCACCTGGATCACTATCATTTTGAATTAGATTTTCATGAACCCAGCGGAATACGTTGGATTCAACTTGCACGACTGGAGGGGTCCAACCTACTCGTTTCGTACCGTATTTGTCACCGTCATGTTCGCCATAGCCCACCAATAAAAGCTCTTCTCCTAATTGCGGTGATCTGCCCAGGATTGGGGAAGGAGTGACGCCTGTGACGACGCGATCCAATTCCAAAATGGCAATATCGTTTCCGGCATCTGTTCCCACCGCTTCCATGTCAAAGTCGGGATGAATGTAGACTTTCACGATGCGGTAGACATCGGTGCCGAGAGTAAAGGTGAGTTGCCCTGGCGGAATACCGATCACGCTGTGAGCGGCAACCAAAGCATATTTGCTACCGATTAGGGTACCACCGGCACGTTCGCCTGAGATATCCCCCAACTTGCCAACAGTTGGATAGTCGCTGGTTTCATGCGTCAGCTTTTGCATCGATGAAAGCGGAATTGCAAACGCATCGAAATACTCATCAGACGCCAGAATGGATTGGATGGTCGCATCAAGGTTTGCAAAGTCGAACGAGAATTGGTCCGCAAACTCATAGTCGCGATTCAAGAGACGGCTCACCGCATTTTCCATCGCATCGCTGCTAGCCTGCAACTGTTGCAATAGCTGTGCTGCCAATACTCTGGTCGTTGTGCCGTTCTGCAGTTTCTGGACCGCGCTGTTGAGTTCGCTTGCTGAAGCGACTCGGTTGAATACCTGCACGTAGAGTGCATTGGCAACGCTTGTGTATCCTTGGGAAGTATTGCGATTGTAGAATTCTTGAGAGCCCAGGATCGATGCTTGAATCGATTGGAATGTTCCGCCTTGAGCAAACTCGGCTAAATGCGCCTGAAGTTCTTCAGAAGACACTGACCTTGCCAACGCATCCGCATAGAGATTTTGTAGCCACTGGGTACGATATTCTATACTGGTTTCAATCCATTCAATGAAGGCCCAGCGGGCTGCGTCGTCGTCGATGTAGCCACTATCGGCGCGGTCGACTCGCTGCAGGAATTCTTGGTACTTTGCTGCGTAGGATGTCAAAACGCTGGAAGTCGGGTTTTGTTCGAACATTTCACGATATATCTGAGCCACAAAGGCTTGATTTTCCGTGATTGTGGCTACACCTTCGACTGTAACTGTAAACGAAGCGTTGAAGCTCGACACGTCGGCAACTTCCGTATCGAGATCGTAGAGTGCGACGTTGAAATCGATATCGGCAAAGCCGAAGGCGCCTGGAGCGGGTTCAAACTTCAAACCCTGTAGTTTGTCCAAACCATAGTGCACATTTTCTTCCAACTCGGTACCATCCGCGAAGAAGATCGTACCTAACGACTTCGGTGGAATGGATGTCGCTGTGAAACGGAGTTCTACTTGCGACGCGTCGAACTGATTCGCCGTAAAGGTGACATCGTCGAGTCCCAAGGAAAACGCATCGGAATTCTGTAGTCCCTTGACGTTGGTAATGCTTCCGGATGCCAGAGTTACGGGGTCTGGTAACCCAACAAGAACTTGGGTGACGAATGTTTGGTTGGACAGGCCGCCACTACCACTGTCGAGCAGCCGGATACTGATTTGTCGTGCAGAGATAGTGGGAGCATCGCTGGTGTTACGGTATTCGAGCGTTCGCAATACATCTTCGTATTCTGTGAACGATGCAGCGCCTGTCAAGTAGATGCGGCCTTCAGTTGCATCAAATTCACCTGTGATATTAGCTGTGGTTTGCACAAGCAGAATATCTTCGCCGTCAACATAATTCTGGATGGTGATTTCAACGCCATACAGCATGTCAGGAGCAGCCAAGAACTCTGTGGTGCCGTCACGTTGTGACAGATCGAAGTTTGGCACAATTGCCACGGGGGCTCCGTTTTCAGTGAACGCCGTGTTGGAGCCCAGAGAAACATTCGGCGCAACGATTTCTGGTTCAACACTAATGAGGGTATAGACTTCGTTGCTTTCAACACAAGCAGCGTTGACGGTGATGCTCAACACTCGATCGCCTGCGACCGGGTTATATCGACTGTTGCGATATGAAACACTGGCGATGGCTTCTGCATACGCCTCTGCCGAAGCTGTTCCTTGGATGGTCAACACGCCTGTGTTGGTATCGAAGTTGCCCGTTAAGCCATTTTGATTCACAAACAGCAGTGAATCTTGATCTGCTTCGTAACCAGCGGCAAACGTGATTGTCGCCTGAGTGATCGAGCCTGCAGACTCAATGTTGACTTCAGTCCCTAACGCATCGGTTTCTCGGCCAAGTTCATAGACTAAGACATTGTCGAGATCTGACGTCAAAAATGGTGCGGATTCGATATTCAGGATCAGGCTGCTGCGCTCGCTCAATGCCAGACCATCGAAGACTTGGAAGGTGATTTCGACTGGTCCGGGCGTTCTGTAACCAGCATGGTCGACAAAGTAGACGCTCCGTAAAACATCTTCATATTCAAAGAGGTTAGCAGTTCCGCGAATCGTCAACGTTCCACTGAATGTGTCGAAATCAGCCGTCATGCCATCCCACAGAGTACCAACGGAAAGTTCATCTTCTCCGGCGATATAGTTTTCGCTGATGGTGACATAAGCAATCAAGAGATTGGGGGTACCCACGGTCAACGACAGATCATCGCCAACATTGATGTAATCGGCATTGGCTGGGAAGGTTAAGTCGGTCTGCGCTAATGTCACCGTCGGAGCTGGATGAGCCGAGAGGGTCGTTACTTTCTCGATGACATAATCGACGCTTGTCGTATCATTGTCTTGGCCGCTATTGTCTTGCAAGGTGAACCGTAGGTAGCGGTAACCTTCCACGAACGTCGCTGCGGTTGATTCATAGCGGATCTGACCTAAAGCGGTTGCCCATTCCGTAGCAGTCGCTTGGCCAGTGAGTACCAGGCGGCCTAGAGCTGCGTCAAACACGCCTTGAATGTTCGAGCCGTTGTAGGAAAGCACATCGTCACCAGCGACATAGTCTTCACCCGCGAATTCGACGACAATCGATTCGATGTCGCTCCCTTCAGCCACGGTTAGCCAAGATTCTGGATCAAGTTGGATGTCACCAGAGCCTTCCACATATTGTGTACCACTGATGCTTAGTAGTAACTCTGGCGCTGCACGTCCCTCGACAATTTGAAGCGGAATGGATGTTTGGCTGACTTCGCCGTTGTCGTCTGCCAGTGAAATTGCCAGGCTCTTGGTGTTATTGGTGCTCGTGGTTGAGAAAATTAGATTTCTTAAAGCGCGTTCATAATCGACGGTCCAGTCGAAACCAGTCATATTAAGCGTACCGGTGTCGTAATCAAACCAAGATTCGATACCAACTGCTAGTTCTTCATCAAGCGAAAGTTCCAAGCTGTCTTTGCCAACCTCATAACCCACAATCTTCACGGTTGCTCCAGACAAATACTCTCCGTCGAGGGATTCAATATTCAGATTGGCGAGTGGTGTTTGGTAATCGGTACCAATTTCAATTGTTGTGGAGGAATTGCTATTTTGATCTGCATCCAGGTTGATGCTTACCGGGTTAGGGTCCAAGACAATTGTTGCTTTGGCCGCAATCCCTAAATTCTCCAGGGGCAAATTGCGAACGATTACACTCAATTCGTCTGGATTCGACGTGGCAACTTCTTGTGCGTAATGCAATCCATCTAGCGCGGCAGTGATCGCACTAGATTTCCCACGCAGAGTCAGTCGGTTCGTCCCTGCTCCAGAATAATTGACGTCGTTAGGGGCATGGGAGAGATCGATCATCCCATGGCCAACGCTGAGGACGACTTCGATTTCGCTGTCTGGCAACAACGTCTTGCGTGGATCGTCGATAACGATCGCGTTTCCGAACGTTGCCGCGAAGGTGGCAACATCGCCCGCCATAAACGAGATTTTCGATGGGCTCGCTATCGTTGGCGTAAAGCCCGCAGCGGTATTGAAACGAGGGGAATAGGCCGAATATCCGAGCGGATGGGTGCCATCGTTGATGACCGCATAGACATACACCGGATCGCCCGCGTTGGCGAATGTGCTCATATCCTTCCAAGTGAAGGATTGAGTGCCCGCGTTGTAAGGAATTCCGCTGGCAATCAATAAACCATCATTTCCGAACGCATCGTGATCTGCATAGATATCCACAAAGGTGCTGTCAGGAAGAACGGTCGATGATGCGAAAAGGATCTCTGCGTTGGGAGTTCCCGCAATGGTAGAAGCGGCAACGATTTGAACGGTCGGGTTATCTGAATCTCTCAACTCAAAACGACCACCCACATCGATGGAATAATCAATATCCGGCAGTGGCCATGGTAGAGGAATATAGAATCGAGCGCCAAAGTTGTAGTCGACGAGTCGATCAAAGCCGATTCGAGCCGAACCATGGAAGGTTGGAAGTCGAATCGGATTGATGGCGATATCACTGAAGCTGAACTTCGCATAGCTTGCCGATGGTTCTTCTGCCGGACGAATACGCAACTCGACGCCCAATTGTCCCAAGGAGGCACCGCCCGCTAGTGGAACACCGCGTGGAACGAACACGCCCATTTGAGCATTAAAGTCGACGTTGCCGTGGATGTCAGCATACGCGGAGATCTTCCCGCGGATGACATCACCTGGATAAAGATTGACTTCTGCATCAAAAGTCACCCGTGCGACATTGTCCCAAGCTAGAACGCCCTTGAACTTGCCATTGCCAAAGTGGCCACCGATGAGTTGAACGTCACCATCCAAGGTAAGGTTCTTCGTGGTAATCGTGATACTTCCCGTCACGTCAGCTAATGCATAAGCTTCGCCGCCGAACTTCACCAATGGGCCGACAGTAGCCTTCACGGTTCCTTTGAACATGAAGTTGTCAAGGTTCGATAAGCCTTCAACTTGAACTTCGAGTCCATAGATGTTGATCAATCCATTCGCGACAAGAATTCCTGGGTTTTTCTCGAAGCTGATGCTGATGGCTTCCAGTTTCCCTTCCACGATCTTGAAGGAACCACCTACTGCCAAGCCACTTGGCAGTTCGATTTCAGCCCCTGCGCTAATGGAAACTTCACCTGAATTTGACTCTTCGTATTCAACATGCAGTCCCTTAATCGTCATCGCGCCAAAGGAGATGTTCGATTGTGCCTTGAGTCCAATACCCTTGATTTGGACTTTGCCGGTATCGGTATCGATGAGAAGCCCATCGCCTGGCAAAGATGCCACCAGCGTTAGTTTAGGAGCAAACGTAATCGACAATGCACCTGTGATTTGTAGTTGGTTTTCTGCGGCGCTGTAACGCACACGCAGATCTCGAGGGCTCGCTGTCAACTTGAAGAGGTTGATGTCCCCATTAATCGCAATATCGAGCGCTTCTAGTTTGCCATCGACGATCTTGATGCCGGGAGTATCTTCGCTGCCCAATGTGACGGCCAGGTCTTTGAGGACTTGAATGCCACCCTGTGAAGCTGTTGATATTCTCACTCCACCGAAAATCGCGAATTCAGAGTTTTCTTTATGATAAGCAATGGTCAGTCCTTCGGCTGCGATTGACAGCTTCAAGAGATCGAAGGTGCCGTCGACTGTAACCTTTAGCGACTCCAGCGAACCGTTTTTGATCACCATACCGGGGTCGGCTTTGCTACCCAGCGTTACCGTCATGTCGACATTGGCGCTGCCTGCCTTGAAGGTGAATTGCGCTTTGCCGCTGATATTGAGTTGACGGGCTGTCGGAACATATTCCACCGTCAGCGTTTGAACTTGGAAAGTCGCATTACCAATCGTGAATGCCGAATTCTGCACACCGGTCGCAGAGAAACTCACAATGTTGACACCGGTTGAATCGACCTTGACCTTAATGCCCACATTAAAGCGAATGGTTGTGTTGCCGAGCTTAACAGAGTAGTTTGAGGATTTCAGACTAAACGTTTTTCCATTGGCACCTTCATCAACGACCGGTCCATCTTGTGGCAGTTCGCTGGTGTCGAATTTAAGGCCAGCGACTTCGATGACATCAGGTAATTGAAAATTCGGTGGCAGAACGGGCACGGGCTCGTTGATCGTTTTGAGTTGAAATCCTTTACCGAGTTCGCCACCAATCTTGAGTTGCGGGTTGTTCGCGCCAGGCGAGCCAACATTGACTGTCTTATTGAAATATTTACCTGACCCAGTGAAGAACCAGAATGCAGGGAGTGCCGAGAAGTTGTATGTGGCCACAAAGCGATCGAACTTGATATCGCCAACTTGCGAGGCCGTGTTGCGTGTGATAACTGCTTTGGTGATCTTACCGTTTTTGGCTTCGATAATAGCAGGTTCGGAACCGACTCCCCCACTGGCCAATTCGGTACCTTGAAAGGTTGCTTTCTCAAACTTGAGAGTCAATGAATCGGTAAGTGATGCCTTGCGGGCGGAATCGAAAAGCACACCACCCAAGGTAAATCCGGTGGGTTGGCCAGCGACTGGCGTGAAGTCGAGTTGGAAACCCGTTGTGGGAAATTTCGCTCCGTTGAAAGGAGTCGAATCCATTACCCCAAACAGATAAGAATTCTCTAACCGCATGGTGAACGATCCACCAATCGTCTCGCTGTTGCTCGATATGGCGACACGCAACGGATTGTTGGAAACTCGCGGGGTGAACTGAAAGCCATTGAGAGCGGCATTGTCGCCAAAGAAGAAATTCAACGTCGTTGCGTCGAGGCGATTCGCGGGAAAATTCTTGACGCCGTCAGGGATGGTCGCGGTAACTTCCAGCGGAGTCCCTGTAAATTCCAGTGAAGTAGCGGTATGAGGAGT
This sequence comes from Planctomycetota bacterium, assembly GCA_017303505.1. GTDB lineage: Bacteria > Planctomycetota > Planctomycetia > Pirellulales > Pirellulaceae > JAFLCP01. The sequence continues at coordinate 31,965 of JAFLCP010000051.1, forward strand.
TTTGGGGTTGAAGTCCAACAACGCCGTTCCAGCGAAGTTGTAGGCCTTGGTGGTTAGGTCATATATCAGCTTGAGACCATTGCTTCCGGTCACCGATTTGATCGCTTGAGTTCCGACCAAAAATGTATCCTCGACACCGAAGCTAAAGGTGAAGCTGGCCGGAGTCGTGCCAACGGCTGGGAAAATTCGCAAGCCGTCGCTCCCCATGCCTCCAAAGTTGGCCTTCAAATCCGAACTAACCAAGGTGCTTCCCGATTTGAGAAGTGCTCCACCTTGAACGACATAGCTTTTCTTTTCTGCTCCGATCGGCGGATAAAAGTTAACCGTCAATGGCTTCGCGCTTCCAACAACGCTAGCTGTGTAGCGCATGGTCCCTACGGTAACTTCTGGAACTGGATAGGAAAGCTTCACGAAGTTTGCGTTGGTGATGATCACACCTGGTGAGGCGGACGTGCCTAGATTGGCAATGCCATTGAGTTTGACTCCTGCGACGTCGAGAGGCAACTGAGTTTGGTTTCCATAAATGCCAAACGTGTTGCCAGGTATATTGACTGAGCCATCGCTGTTGTAACTGTTGCGTTGGAAGTAGGCAGCTTTGAAGCCACCCGCAGTCGATGGCTTCAGCGGCTCATAGGTCGTCGTGAACTTCAGATTATCACCCAATGTTGTCGAACCAAATTCAAACGAATCAATGGTAAGAGCGGTAATGGAATCAAGCTTTCCTTTGGTGATACTTATCGTGCCATTTGGGATAAGCATTTTGACAGGATTGGCGAATCGATGCTGATAGGAATTGAGCCAATCCGATTCCATTTTGACTAGATACGGGATATTGGTGATCGTAATCTTGCTGCTAGAGTAAGAAATCTGGGCAGAGTTTTTGATAGAAGTCTTTTGTTCGTTGCTTAAGCCAGATTGTCGATCAATAGCATCGTCAAAGGACGCTTTTACGGAGGCCAAGTTGGGATCTCTGAAGGCGCGACTAGAGTCGCCAGATTGGCTGGCAATACCGTTGAAGTTGCCATACACGCCTTCGGTCAAGCGAATGGTTGCTCCGTTGGTTGAGGGGCCCTTGATGTACATGAGCATGTCATGTCGATTTCGAGTACCATTGTTGGCTTCCAGAAACTCGACTTCGTATTCCACGCCTGCTGTGAGTTGGATAGTTCCGAGAAGGTCACCACCTCCTCCCGTGGCGATGGGTGAACCATTGACATAGATCGCCTGTTTGCCAAATCCATTGGAAGAAAAGGAATATTCTCCGGACCTTGGTACGGTAATTTTTACCTTGTGATTAATCGCGAAATAGTCGATGTAGCCTGATTTCGCAGATTCGCGTGGAACCGAGAGCATGCCGCTGTAGAGTGGATCGCTTTTGGCATAGAGTGGCATGAATCGGTTGCGAACTTCAGCGATGTCATTTCCGCTCCAGTTTCCAGTGATATATCGATAGCTGTAGTTCGTAATGGCGTATTGTTTTTCAAATACCTGCACAGCACCGCGATAGTTGTCGTTGTATGCGTAGGCTTTGGGCTCGCTGTTGATGACGGCAGATTGCAAATTGAGCTGCGAAATATTGAACGAGAATTTCTCAGCAACTTTGTCATAGCTCATTTTGAAGTTATCGGAAGCGGGGATGGTAAATCCACCGATTTCGAAGGATACGAATTCATAATCGGGTGTGACATCGACTTTGCCGTTCCTGAGGTTAACACTAAAGATAGGGCTGGAAGAGTTTTTCAACTTTAGATTTAAGCGGCCCCCTTCGAAAGGCGCGCTGACAATCATGGATGACTCTTGAGAGGTAAGTATCAAGGATTTAGTGTTTTCATTGTTGTACAGAGTTACCTTGGCGCCTGGTTGGGCTTCAAATGTCAGCCCACCGAAGGTGAATAACGTGATAGGACGTGGGGTTCCATTGGCATCTTTAAGGGCATTGAGCTGATAATTCAATGTTGCCCCACTGTTATAGATATCGGTCAAGACTTGAAATCCATTTGCCGTTCGTTCGACATTGATTCCACGCTGGGGAGTTCCATACGAAACGTCGTAGCGATAGACAGGATCAAAACGACCACCAATCGCAGGTGTTTGTAGATAACCCGATAATCCAACGCGTTTATCCCACGACCTATTTTCGTTTGGGGTATAGAAGGTTAGTTTTTCCGGAGTAAAGTAGGGGGCGTTGTCGAGAGTGATTGTGTTGGGGTTGGGGATATCTACGGAGAAATCACGCGTAAAGTCGGGGAGCGCGAATTGTGAGGCTGGATCGCGTTTGGTGATTGCTACCGATGTTACGGCGATCACTTTGCCGTTGGTGCGCTGCGAAACCACCAGCAATTCGGGACGATACCAGGTGTTTCCAGCAAAAGACACTTGATAGGTCAAGCCATCTTTCGAACGAGTGACCAGAACTTTACCACCTTCATTTTTTATCGACGGCAAATTGTTGAGTGCATTTTGAACAACTTCTGCGGAGGCTCCCACCTTGAGCAGGGGAGTCTTTTGGCCTCGCCACTCCAAATGAAAAACATCTGCTTCCATGTAGAGAGAGTTGGTATACACCACGGGGTTTCTCAAAACATCGTCGACTGAATTCATTCGGCCTTCAACGTAATCGTATTTGACCAACGCATTCGTTTTGAACGATTGTCTGGGGAGATTTGGTCCAGACCAGTCGAACTTCAAGCTGCGGTTACCGTTCCGATGCGCGTACAAAATCTCGACTTGAACCGTTGTGCCAGCCGCGTAAGTTTTCTTTACCGAGGCTTCCGTGTTGTTCTGTTGGTTCAAAGCCGTTTCATTGTTGAGACGAAGTTGCCCTGAATAGTCAGAGTTGAGGAAGAAAGTATACTCGCCGGTCGTCGGTATGGTCACAGAGGTCGTATATCGCAAGCCATATTCATCGTCGCGAAAGCGTTTATCCGCATTGATGTAGGCTTGATAAGAAATGATCCCACGGTCTTTGGGCGTGATGTCTCCGAAGTTGTTGTATCGTTCCCATGAGATGTCATTGTTAGGGACAAAGTTAGTGCGTGCTAATCCTGGCCCTTCCCACTCTACGGATAACTTCACAGAGCTTAGCGAGACACCTCCGTTGTTATGTGTTAACGTAAATGGAACCGTTGCTCCAGCCGTTAAGGAAACAGTGAGTTTTGCATCGCTCTCGTTAAATTGGATGAATCTGGATGCGGAGCCGACCGTCAAGTTCGCGCTTCCCACGGACTTGACATAAAAAGTGAAGTTACCGGTTGCTGGTGCGGTAAAGGCAGTTTTGAAGGTTTTCGAAGCGAATGAAGATTCGTTGGCATCTAGGAACGCTGGAAAATAGTTGGTCGTTAACTTAATCTCTTGCTGCTGACCATAGTTTGAGTCTTTTTCGTTTTGGCCTGTAAATAGCGTCAGCAAGCCGTTCTTGGGAGTTAACGTCGCGACAGGATAGTTCGAACGCCAAGTCGGCTCGACAACACTCTTGGCACCGTCGGGAGCCGTTGCCACCAAGTTCGATATGTTCACGGGACTAGTCGTGGTGCACGTCTGCACGGTTGCCTTAGGATCGCACGTTGAACCTTCCCAAACCCCCGTATAGTCGAGAGTACTCAATTGAACTGAATTACTCGAGGTTGGAATGTAGACATAAGGCTTCAAGTCGCTGGCCATTAACCTTCGTTCTTCCAGGTTTTCTAAACGCATGCTGCGGTTGAAGAGCTTGCGGCGACGTGAGCGGAGAAGGCGTTCTTGTTGGGCGCGACGAAATCCACGATCGGAATAGGCAAGTTTGTTTTTCATGGTTGGATATGTGATTAGCTAACAAGTAAGTGATGGAAGGTATGTCGCAAAAAGGGATGGCAATCCGCACAACATTTATTGAGAGCAGTACTTACTGAGGTTGCGATGGCAGAAGCGACCGAGCTGCCGCTCGCAAGTAGCCCGAGACGGCTGCTAATTGCTTGGTCGTTTCCTCGGCGGGATTCGTCGGGGCATACTGAAGCGTTTGTTTGGCCGCATTGATGCGTTGTTGAATTGCAGTTTGCAAAGCACGATCTCCAGGTTGCGTCAGCAACTCGGTCAGCTGTTCGAAATAGAATTCGAGTTCCCCACTTTTTTGTGGAGTGATACCAACACCGTTTCGTAAGTCCGCAGAAATCTCTTCTAAAGCTCCAGCCAAGAGGCCGAGTTGCTGGCTGAGTTTGAGTTGCTGTGCGCCTTCGGGCCCAACGACATCTTGCAACGATTGGACAAAGCCCGTGAGCAGTTGTTGCATCGCGCTGAAACCAACCTGGATGGACTCGCCTAACTTGGGATCGAAACCAAGTTGAGGTTTGTTGGTGTCGTTGTCGGAGGACGCGGAATCGGGAGGAAGGTTATCAGACATCGGAGTGTGTTCCTGGTGGCGATTTCAGGCATCGAGTGCGCGTGCGTTTTTGCGCGCAAATCGAGCCAAGGGATTTCGACCTAAGCAATGCGAGAGTGGGGCGCGAAATCCGCAACGCTTTTTCCGATTTTTCCGATTTTTGTGTAAAGTTCTGGAAGGAAAGGCAAACCCTGGGGCGGACTTGCCTCGAAAGTGAACTCTTTTTTGAGCAAAATCAGATGCAATAATGGCCGTTGATCCATGCCATTCCGAATTCGTTGCTTTCCTCAAAATGAGTATTTTTGGGGCTCTGTTTCGGAGAGGCGTTTTGGTTGTTGGCAACTCAACTTCAAACGGCTTATCATGAAAACGATGTATAGCTTACCCTCCGACCGGATTTCGCATGTCTGCTAGTGATGTCACCCAACTCATTCAAGCTGTTGAACGGGGCGACCAAAACGCTGCCGATGAGTTGCTGCCATTGGTCTATAAAGAATTGCGGCTACTGGCGGCGGCCAAATTGCGTCATGAACGAGCGGGTAATACGCTGCAACCGACTGCCTTAGTGCATGAGGCTTATTTGAGGCTGGTCGGAAGTGAAGGGCAGAGTCAAAAGCAACGCTGGGAAGGTCGCAGGCATTTCTTTGCCGCTGCAGCGGAAGCGATGCGCAGAATTCTGGTCGACAATGCGCGGCGAAAGAAGACGCTTCGACATGGAGGCCAATATGGACGCCACGATTTGTCAGATAGCGATCTAGCGATTGTCGATCGCGAAGCTGAGCTTCTCGCGATCCATCTTGAGTTGGATAAACTGCACGAGCAAGATTCCATGGCGGCAGACGTAGTGCGTTTAAAATATTTCGCGGGGATGACCACCAATGAAATAGCCGAAGTGTTGGAAGTTTCGTCCCGAACCGTTGAATATGCATGGACGTATGCGCGAGCGTGGTTACGAATGCGAATCGGATAGGTCGAAATGCCCAGCGAACGCGAGATTTTTTCAGCCGCCTTAGAGATACAAGACATTGCCATGCGCAATTCTTATCTCGCTACTGCATGTGGAAACAACGAGCAGCTTCGGCGAAGTATTGAATTGCTGTTGGATTCTTCGAAGGTTGATGACGGTTTCATGACCGATTCGCCTATCTTGGATCACGAATCCCTAAACGTTGTTTCAAATGGGAATGCTAAGTTGCCTATGCTGCGCGGCGAACATTTAGTCGCCGAATTGATGCCCGGCTCTAGCGTCGGTCGCTATCGCATTGAAAGACTCTTGGGCAAAGGGGCTATGGCAATTGTCTATCTGGCGACCGATCTGCGATTGAAACGCGCTGTGGCTCTGAAGATTCCGCGGCAAATACTCGTCGATGAGCCGGAATTGTTACAACGTTTTGAACGCGAAGCCCACACCATGGCTTCCGTCGAGCATCCCAATCTATGCAGAGTATTTGATATCGGCGAACAGGATGGAATTCCATTCTTGTCGATGTCGTTCATTGAAGGGCGAACGCTAGCTGCAACCTTAGAGGATGGTAAGAAATACACACCCCAAGAGGCTGCCGAACTCATCAAGAAATTAGCTCAGGCAACGCAGGTCGCGCATGAAGCAGGTGTCATTCACCGCGACCTGAAACCAGCGAACGTGATGATTGATCAACAAGGTGAACCGATCATCATGGACTTTGGTTTGGCTCTCGCTGCACAGGTCGATTCACGTTTAACTCGCGATGGATTGATCATGGGAACGCCTGCTTACATGGCTCCTGAGCAAGCGATTGGTGATCCCAGTTTAGTTGGTATTCAGGCGGATGTTTACAGTCTTGGTGCGATACTCTACGAACTGCTTGTAGGAAAGCCGCTTTACCAAGGGACAACGGTTTCTGTTTTGGCTCAGCTCGTCGGCGATTCTCAGGTTGCTCGTCGAGTGTTTGATTCGTCGGTTATCGACTGGCGCCTGCAAGCCATCTGCATGAAAGCGCTCTCTAGAGATGTTAAGGAACGGTATGCAACTTCCCAAGAGCTGGCGAGTGCGTTGCATAACTTTCTTTCGGGAGTTGACGACGCCGATTGGTCTAGCCAGCCAAACACGACCAAAGTGAGGAAGATGAAGTGGTTACCCGCCGCACTCACTTTGGCGATTTGTATCGTGCTGGGGGGCGGCTATTGGTTGGGACAATATTTAATGGGTTGGGCTGCAGCCAAGAAGGTCGCCGCTCAAAAAGAGCTTGGTTTGAGTTCAGCGAAGTGGGAATGGAGCGTTCCGAGTCGTCTAGGGACAAACATCAACAGCCCCCGTGAGGAAGTCAATCCAACGCTTTCTGCCGATGGTAAGATTCTGATCTTCAATCGTCCTTTCAATAGAACGCTGCAATTGTGGGAATCGCGAAGAACGTCCGACGAAGAAGAGTTCGGTATTGCTCAGCCTCTACCCAGTCATGTTAACTTGCCTGGCTACACATTTGATTGTCCCTACCTTTCACCCGATGGCTTGACGCTTTGGTTTTCATCCGATCGGCCTGGTGGATTTGGAAAACACGATTTGTGGTATGTGCGCAGGGAAAATATCGATTCTGCTTGGCAAGAACCTGTCCATCTTGACCGCACCATCAACTCGGAGAAGTTTGAACAGAGTCCGTATATCACCCCCAATGGACTGACGCTTTATTTCAGTTACGACGCAACACCGGGACAATTCGGATTAGCAGTTGCAAAACGCATGAGTCTGCAAGAGCCCTTTGGCAAGCCTGAATTATTGCACGAGCTCAATAACGGCGATTGCTCATCGTTTCCTCGCTTGAGCGTCGATGGTAAGCATCTCGTTTTTGTTCATAGTCCAAGTGGTTCCAGGAAATTGATGATCTACACAGCGACACGAAACCCAGATACGGGCAAAATCGGCTATCCATTTCTATTGACCGATCGATTTACCGAAACCAATACGAGCGCTCCCTTTCTTTCTGCAGATGGAATGACTCTCTATTTTTCCGCGCCAGCGGATGTTGGAGTGGAAAGCCGTTCGGATATTTGGATGTCTCGTCGCGTTTCGAAGCAATAGCGAAAAACATCACTTACTTTCGCCGACTTCCATTTGCGGCTTTGCCTTGCATTCCATCAGGTCCTTTATGGCTCTTTTGATTCCAACGTAGCCAACACTAATGGAAACAAGACAATAGAGACCAAGCGACCAAGCTGGTGCCCCATGTTCTAAGAGCTTGGTGGTATCGAGGTAGCTGTCTCCAGAGATCCATGCGAGCGAGATATAACTTCCGTTGGCAAGCCAGCAGAAATGAGAGACAAACCACACTTCTGGCATTCGAAAAACGAGCGCTACAACAAAAGGGGCTGCAATGCCAAGCAGCAAACCTGACCACAAAGTGATAAGGGGTTGAGGATCGGGTTCAAAGATGCTGTATGGCAAGTGCCAAGGCCATACATCCAAGGCAACCAAGTGGCCACCGGATAAGTGACCACCCACAACATGACCCCATTCATGTACTTGCGTCATCACGACCCATGAAATCGCAAGCAGCACTGGCCACTGAAACCACTTGTAACGCCAGTCTTTAATCGACAGCTTGTCTGGCTGGTGGTGCATGATGTTTGACAACAAGCCTCCACTGCATCTCAATCCACAAATCCCACGCCAGGAACTAATCCATCGTTGCGCCAAGTACCATCAATCCAACGAGTACCAGAATGCCGAGCGATGATAAAGCGATCCCCAAAATGGAAAACACTCGATTTTTGTTCGGCTCAAACAAACCAACGACACCGCACACTATCCCGATAAGCGATGGGATAATACTTCCAATCAAGGCCAATCCCAAAATCAATGCGACAGGGGAATTTTCATCGATCTCTCCATCCGACGTTTGACTGAGAATACCGGCTAAGACCACGAGTCCGAATAAGCCGATGAGAGTCAATAAGCCGGTAATAAACGAGATGATTCCGAGGACGCTGAATTGTGATCTCATATTAAGGCTTTAGGGGTAAGTTTTTTGGAGTTTTGTTGCCCATCGATCACGAAAAAAGGTCGTGACTAGGTCGCTTTTTGACGTTGGTGGACCTCGGATAATGTAATGAATTCGAGCGTGAATAGGTAGGCAGTCTCGATACAAAATGAAATCTTCTGTGTCACCATGGCCAGACATTCAAACCCTTAGGAACGATTTCGAATAGATGGTAATGTCTGGGGTTCAATTTTGCACATGGTTAATGCCCGCAGAAAGGACAAGCTGCTTGCAATCGTTTCTCCTGAAACCCATACTTAGAAAAATCCATCCCCTCCTCCAGCGTAGTCGATTATCCCAGCCATGCGCTCCAAAATACTGACCGTGACCCAATGGTTTGGTTTGTACCTTGCCATCGGATTTTTTTTCTCGTTCCAGAGTTTGGCGCAGGACAAGCCTAATATTCTGCTGATTGTCGCTGACGACCTCGGGTGGAGTGATGTTGGTTGGCATGCAGGCTTTTCTAAGACTCCCACGTTGGATCGGTTGGTGCGCGAAGGCATAGAATTGGACCGCCATTATGTTCAACCTGTGTGCACTCCAACCCGGACAGCGCTGATGTCTGGGCGTTATCCGGGGCGATTTGGGCCTCAAGCCTTAGCTCCCAGCAATCTTCGGGCGATGCCCATCGGCACATTGACTCTCGCCAGTTTTTTGAAGCAACAAGGATATCGAACGCATCTAAGTGGTAAGTGGCATCTCGGAGCCAAGCCCGAATGGATACCGAACCATTATGGCTTCGATTCGAGTTATGGAACATTGACGGGTGCCGCAGATCCTTGGACGCACAAATACCGCGCCGGCAATCCATACGAAGACACATGGCATCGTGATGGGAAGCTTTTTCAAGAGGAAGGAAACGCTACCGAACTGGTGGCTGCGGAGGCCGTGCGCCGTATTCAGCAAGCGGACGGGCCATGGTTCGTGTATGTACCTTTCCATGCAGTACACACGCCCGTCGACGCTCCTCAACAATACAAAGACTTGTATCGCGATGTAACTTTTTCACCCGATCCTGTGAAGAACGAGTCACGCTTAAGAATGGCGGCGATGGTTTCTCAATTGGATGCTAAGGTTGGAGAACTCGTTCAAGCGGTCGATAGTAAAGGGGAATTGAATGACACGCTCATTATTTTTACTAGCGATAACGGCGGGATTGAGTCGCTGAAAAATGCCTATGTTGGGACTGTGCCCGACTCGCCTTTCAACAGCGAGAATGCTCCGCTTCGAGGACAAAAAAATACTCTCTACGAGGGTGGTACTCGCGTCTGTGCGTTTGCCTACTGGCGAGGCAAATTGAGACCGCACCGTTCGCGTTCTCCCATGCATTGTGTAGATTGGTTGCCCACTATCGCGGAAATACTTGGGGTTCCAGCTCAACCTGAATGGAACTGGGATGGGGTCAGCCGTTGGCAAACGTTGAGCAGCGGCGATTTCTCTGAACGTGAACGTCCCATCTATATATCCAAGGGAGCCACCGCAAGTTTGTATTGGAATGGATGGAAAATTGTATCGCGCGAAAACGGTAAAACCGAGTTGTTTCACGTTTCGGAGGATCCGTTTGAAAAGATCGACTTGGCTCAAACAGAAGCGGCCAAACTGCGCGAACTGCAAGGCTTGTTAGCGGAACAAAGAAAACTCGACTTGGCAAAGATGCCCGCAGATCTGGTGGGACTCCCACACTAACACGTTGGCTTGTCGAATATCACCTACAAGAAGATGATGGCTCTCATGATGATAAGAAATAAACGTTGGCAGACGATTGTCTTATTTTGGTGTTTGGGGTTGTTGTGCGTAGGGGCTTTACGGGCAGAGGAAAAACCAAACATTGTTTTCTTGTTCGCAGATGATCAAACCGCAAGTTCGTTGGGCTGTTATGGGAACCCGATTGTAAAATCTCCCAACATTGACCGCTTAGCCCGTGATGGTGTGCGTTTTCAAAATGCATTTGTCAGCCACTCGATCTGTTGGGTCAGTCGCACATCGGTATTGTGTGGCTTGACAGGGCGATCTTATGGAAGTTCTGAAGATCAAGAATTGGCTCGTGCAGAGGCAGTGCGTACTTTGTACACAGATGAGCTACGCGGCGCAGGTTATCGTACGGGATTCTTCGGAAAATGGCATGCCAAGATGCCTACAGAATTCAAGCCAAAAGATCATTTTGATGTGTTTGAAGCGATTCAACGCAATCCGTATTACAAGAAACAAGCCGATGGATCGTTACGACATGAAACCGATTTGATCGTAGATCGAGGCATTGAGTTCATTCGCGAGCAGCCAGTAGGGAAACCATTCGCACTCAATCTCTGGTTTAATGCGTGTCACGCCGAAGATGATGATCGACGTCCCGGCATTGGACACTTTCCCTGGCCTGAATCTACTCAGGGACTTTACGAAGATGTTGAAATCCCTGCACCACGTTTAGGTGCGAAGCAGATCTTTGACGCGCTGCCAGATTTCTTGCAAACCTCGATCAATCGCGAGCGTTACTTCTGGCGCTGGAACACACCCGAAAAATATCAAATCAACATGCGAGCCTACTATCGCATGGTCACTGGAATCGATAACGCAATCGGTCGGCTCATAGAGACTTTGAAAGAGAAAGGCTTAGATAAGAATACGATTATCGTCTACTCCGCAGACAACGGCTATTACATGGGCAACCGCGGCTTGTCCGGAAAATGGTCTCACTTTGACGAGTCATTGCGAGTTCCTTTGATTGTGTTTGATCCACGCGTGGCTGCTGAAAAGAGGGGACAGGTTATTACGGCTCCCGCTCTAAACCTCGATCTACCTGCTACGTTTCTCGATTGGGCCGGTGTAAAAGTACCCGAGAGGTATCAAGGCCAGAGCTTGCGGCCATGGGTAAATAACAACACCGCTGCTGGTTGGCGAAACGAAACCTTTCATGAACACTTCGCGGTTCGAAATCGTATTCCGGCGTTTGAAGGTATTCGAAATGCGGAGTTCAAATATGCTCGATACATCGATCATCAAGGCTATGAATTCCTACATGATCTGAAGAAGGACCCTGACGAGCTAAATAATGTTGCAAATGATCCGAAGTACGCCGATGTTCTAACTATGCTTCGAGCTAAGACAGACGAGTATGTTGCACGCTATGGAGGCCCCTTGCCAGCGTTGAAAGGTAGATTTCAGAAGTCGACGGATTCCTATCCGGTCGCTTCGGCTATGGTCGGTGCAAAAGCCGACGAAGAAGGCTTTGTGTCGGTCTTTGATGGGAAATCATTGCGTGGTTGGGCTGGAGATTCTCAATACTGGTCCGTTGAAGATGGAGCATTAACTGGCAAGACCGATGGCAGCTTGAAAATGAATCGCTTCATCACTTGGAAGGATTCAACGATTCGGAATTTTGATTTGCGGGTGAAAGTTCGCGTGACAGCTGGCGGTAACAGCGGTATTCAATATCGCGGTCAACCACGACCTGAGATTGGGCTTGATATTGTGAGCGGCTATCAATGCGATGTGGTAGCTGGCGTGAAACAATACAATGGCATGCTTTACGAAGAACGGGGAAGGCGGATTCTATCCCATACCGGCGAGAAGGTGATCATCGATCCGATTGGAGCCTGTTGGGTAGTAGATACCATGCCCGTGAAGGAATTTGCGTCGGACGAATGGCATGATTTTCGGGTTCTAGTCGAAGGGAATCATCATCGACATTGGATTGATGGACACCCCACCGCAGATCTGCTGGACTTTGATGAGAAAGGGCGAGCGTTGGATGGTGTTCTCGCAGTGCAGGTGCATGTCGGACCTGCTATGAAAATTCAATACAAGGATTTTCGAATCAAGCATCTCCCTGATGATTTATCATTGGAGAAGTTCGAGGACCATCTGATTCCTGCGACGGCCTATGGAGTTCGACCGCAAGGAAACATTCCTGCCGATTGGAAGCCACCGATTTATGGTGAACGGAAGCCCTGAAGCTTAATGTGAATGCCAGACGTAGAAGCGAACCTAATAGGATGAAGCGTTAGGGGCGAAGTCGCATTGTCTCAATGGAAGTCGCGGCTTGCTGGATTCGTCCCTCAGCGAGATCTTTTGCGATTTGGTCTAACTCTACACTCTTAACATTGGGTGAGGCTCGACGACGAAGTTGCCAAAGTTCGTAGGGAAGATGCAAATCGGATGCTTGGAAACTGAAAGCACTGTTTTGTTCCTGGCGTCGAAACGCTTGTATGACTTCAAGATCACGAAACTGAAATTCAACGCTCGGTTCAATTTGCGTTCCCTCACCCCAATCATTCCAGGTCGCGATTTGTACGAGCGGCTGCTTCGTTGTGATTGAGTCCGCAAAGGTCTCTTGAAACGTCTGTCCTTGATTGTCTGGGCAATTTCCATAACTGGGGCCAACTTTTGCTTGAGCGTAATAGTCAACAAATCTAGGGAAAGCGACCGGGATGTTGACAGGCCAGGTTTTGGCGCGAAGCGAGAATTCCGTTTTTGATTCGAGAGCCGATTTGGGCAACGGCCAATCAAATGCCCCTGCAGCTGCTCGACGCTTAAGATGCAAACTGAAGTAAGCAAGTTGTTGTTCCAACGGCTGAAGGACTTGGTGCCATTGGTCATCGGTGAGTCCGTTCTGTCCAAACGAAAGCAGCACTGGTTTGCCTTGGAGTTTCACATAATTAGGTAGAGAAAACCAATGTTGTTGCATCCATTCGATTTCATGTTTTGCGTGAGCAACTTGGTTTTGCGGTGATAGCTTGCCGGCTTCGATGAGAAAGGGAATCGTTTGGTCTTCATAGCAAATGGCGAAACTTAGATTCGCTCGTTTTAGGCCTTCAACGAGGGCAAGAGTATTGCGGTGTAAAAGAGCGTAATCACGAAAATCCTGTAAGCCGTACCAATCGACTATGACACCGTCGATGCCTGCTAGTTTCATCGTTAGTAGGTGATATTCGATAACTGCCGGATCGCTTGAATCGTAAGGACCAATCAGTGGAGCGAAGTGGGACGCAATGGCTGGCTGGCCATTGCGTACTTCATTAGGTCTGGTAGCACCCATTGTCCAGTGCCAGCCCCATTGTGAACTTTGCGGGGGCGCCTCGAACCACGGCATGTAATGGACCAAGATCTTGGTAGCAGGTTCCGATCCCTGAAGATGGTTTGCAAGAAAGACAATCAGCGATAAGAAGAGCAATGGAATGAACCGACGTAGCGACATATTCGAAAACTCAGTGTGGCAAAATGGAGGTGACCAGCTATTTATTGTAATAGCTGGTCACCCAAATCGAGAGTTGTACTGGTTCTAACTGCGTCCTTTGCGTTTAGTGATCCCCATGACCAGCGTGGGAATTCGCATCCTCTGTGGGTTTGCTGAGTGTCACGCTTAATATAGCGTTGACAGGTACCCAGTGGACTTGAGTACTTGATTCAAGTTCTTGTGAAATGACGACCCAGTTGTTATCCATGTTTTGAAGTGTGCCACGGATCGAAACGGTCGATCCATTCATGACGTCGGTGAAAGCTGGTTTGGGTGATTCGCCAGCTGTTCCCAACGCATCGTAACGGAGGTGAATCACACAGAATTGACCGACGAGATCTTCTGGTCTGTCGCTCAAAATCGAGGTCTTCGGTGAAGTGTTCGCTGGGGGATTCGCATGGCCGCACCCGATTGTTAGCACTAGGATGCCACCGGCGAGGGCGAGCCGCGAGCCCAAAAAGGCAACTTTTGGCGACATGATTTCTCCTTTTGTACCCATGATAAGTCAACGAGTGGAAGGGAGCGGGTTTAACATTCTTGGTTTATATATTAGCGTCGTTTTGGGGCGTAATGGGATAGGCAGAGATTATCGTTGTTTTAGGCGCTCGTTTCTTTTAGCCATTTTCCCGCGCTAATGATTCACTCGCTCTCGTTCGTAGCTCCTACTTCGTACTTCCTAAATCGTAATTCGTCGTCGTCGTCGTGATCGTCCTCGTCCTCGCAATTCCTAATTCCTAATTCGTAATTCCTAATTTCTAATTCGCTTCAGTTTCCCCTCGACTCGCAGCGGGCGTTGACGATTCTCCCTTCAATCCGGCTATAATGCTTCTACTAGCGTTATTGATTTCGATAACTGAGTGAGATGCTCTATGCGACTGTTGGTACTTGCGGTCTGGTTGAGTTTTTGGGTTTCCAGCCATCTTGATGTATTGAGTGCGCAAGAGGTTGTTGTGAAACCGCCGTATAAAGCGGGACCGCTCGATAATCCGCTCAAAGGTTGGTGTCCATACACCGAGGCGGGGCCCATTTATCAGCCTTACTCGATGGTGTTTCAGTACATTTCGTGGAGGGAGTTGGAGCCCACGGAATGTGACTATCAATTTGACAAATGGGAAAAGTCTTGGGACAGCCAGCTTGGAAGAAACAAGCACGTTATCTTTCGTGTTTTCATCGACTATCCCTCACAACGCTCTGGGTTGCCTGATTGGCTTCGCAAGGCAGGTGTTGAAGAAACTTCTTATGACGATTATGGAGGTGGGAAGTCACCGGACTACAACGATAAGAGAATGATCGAGGCGATGGAGCGACTGATCGCTGCGTTGGGAGAGAGGTACAACACAAATCCGCGCGTGGCCTTTATACAATTGGGATTGTTAGGTTTTTGGGGCGAGTGGCATACCTATCCTAAGCCGAAGCTTTATGCCACACCCGCGACCGAGCAGCGAGTTATCGCAGCGTACCAGAAAGCATTTCCCGACAAAAAGTTGATGGTTCGCTATGCGCGAGATTATGCCGGGAAGCAAGATTGGATTGGATTTCACGATGACATGTTTCCCGAGGATACGGACAACGGCCAAGACTGGAGTTTTTTGGCGGGTCTTCGTCGCGAGGGGCGAACCGACAATTGGAAAGGGGCGGTGGTTGGAGGTGAAATGGTACCTGGTAAAGCGAGTCAATGGTTGGGGGATGACTATGAGAAAACAGTCGAGATGTTGAATCGGTCTCACTTTACGTGGGTTGGTCCGTATTGTCCTGCATTAGACAGTCAAAAGGGAGTGGCGTTTACCAAGCGGAGTGAAGAGCTTGTTCGCAAGATGGGTTATGAGTTTCAGGTTACCGAATTAAGTCATGTGCGAAGTATCACCGCCAAGCAACTCTTCCGTATTCGTTTGAACGGAAAGAATGTAGGTGTTGCTCCTTTTTACTATCCGTGGGCTGTGGAGTGGGCTTTGCTTGATGCCCAAGGCAAAGTGGTGGCAGTGCAACCGACGGCCTGGGATATTCGCAAGTGGCTTCCTGGTGAGTTTACAGAAGAAGCCCAACTGCGTTTTGATGTTCCCGCTGGCCAATATCGCTTAGCTCTCGGTATTCGCGACCCCTGGACCAACCAACCACGTATCGGTCTCGCCAACGACATCCCAACCAGCAACGGCTGGCAGATTCTGTCGGAGTTGGAAATCAAGAGAAAGTAAGCTCAAAATAAGCAAGTAGCTTTTGGGACTAATAATTCAAGCGAAAGAATGAATCAAACCTGAAAGGTGTAAGTAGATGTGAGAGTCTGCAAAATGACTTACTGTTGTGGAATGTCAGCAACACAACCACTCACCGAGGCCCACTCACATTTTAAGAATGAATTTGTGGGTAGAAAGAAGTTCGAATAGATCAGGAGAAAATGGAGCACTAATAAGATTCTTTTCCTGGATCATCTCCAGGGGTACAGGTTCAGGACATAGGTGGCGCCACAGGTTCAGGACATAGGTAACACTTTAGGGTAAACACAGAGTCTTAGGAGACTTTGTGATGCCATGGAAAGAAACCAGTGTTATGAACGTTAGAACCG